>JAWVCV010000306.1:0-3121 GCA_033858115.1 Gaiellaceae bacterium | reverse complement strand
TCCAGGGAGACCGCGATGTCCGCTCAATCCGCCCCGGCGGTCAAGTCGGCCCAGAAGGTTCAACGAGAGCTTGAGGATCTTCAGCTGGTGATGAAGGCGCGGAACGGCAGCCAGGCCGCGCTGGATGCCTTGATGCGCCGCTACACCGGCTTCGTCCGCCTGAAGGCGAGCTCGTACTTCCTCGCCGGCGGCGACTCCGAGGACTTGATCCAGGAGGGGCTGATCGGTCTCTACAAGGCGGTCCGCGACTTTCGGGCGGACAAGGAGACGTCGTTCCGCAGCTTCGCCGAGCTGTGTGTCACGCGCCAGATCATCACGGCGATCAAGACCGCGACGCGGTTCAAGCACCAGCCGCTGAACCAGTACGTCTCCTTCAGCCACACGCCCGCCGGTCAGGACTCCGAGGGCGAGTGCACGCTCGGTGACGCGCTCCCCGGACCGACGACGAACGACCCGTCCGTCTGCGTGATCTCGACGGAGGAGCTGCAGAGCCTCGTCTTCACGCTCGGGACCGGGCTCTCGAGTCTCGAGGCGGATGCGCTGCGCTGCTACCTCGAGGGGCTCTCCTACGACGAGATGGCGGAGGAGCTCGGCTGCGATTGCAAGACGATCGACAACGCGCTCCAGCGGGTGAAGCGAAAGATCCTCGCCCACCAGAAGACGCGCGAGGTATTGAACTAAGGGGCCGAGTACCATGTCCGGCGCCTGTGCCGGAGTAGCTCAGCTGGTAGAGCAACTGCCTTGTAAGCAGTAGGTCGTGGGTTCGAGTCCCGCCTCCGGCTCACGAACGATTGAAGCCCCGCCCTCTCCGTTGCAGAGGGCGGGGCTTCGCACTTTCGGAGCTAGGCCGCCTGGGAAAGCGCGGGCTCGAGCACGGGCTCGTGCTCGAGGCGGGGCAACCACTGAAGCCACCGCGGCAGGTACCAGTTGCGCTCGCCGAGGAGTTTCATGGTCGCCGGCAGGAGCACGGCGCGGATCAGCGTCGCGTCGATCAGGACTGCGGCCGCGAGGCCGATGCCCATCTCCTTGATGTCGATCAACGGCAGCAGGGCGAACACCGAGAAGGTGACCACCATGACGACCGCTGCGCTCGTGACGACGCCGGCCGACGACTTGATCCCGTGCGCGACGGCATCCTCGTTCGAGAGACCGCGGTCGTAGGCCTCGCGGACGCGGCTCAGGATGAAGACGTGGTAGTCCATCGAGAGCCCGAACAGGATCACGAACAGGAACATCGGCAGCCAGGGGGCGATGCCGCCGTTCGACTGGAAGTCGAGCAGGCTCTCGCCCCAGCCCCACTGGAAGAACATCACGAGCAGGCCGTAAGCCGCTCCGACCGAGAGCAGGTTGAGGACGATCGCCTTGATCGCGACGACCAGGGAGCGGAACGAGGCCAGCAGGATCAGGAAGGCGAAGATCAGCACGAAGCCGAAGACGAGCGGCGCCGAGGTCTTCATCTTCGACGCCCAGTCGTGGTCGAGCGCGGTCGTGCCGGTGACGGCGTACTGGACGCCCTTGACCTTGCCCACCGTGTTCGGGAGCACGTCCTCACGCAGGGTGGCGAGCGCCGCCTGCGACTTGTCGTCGGTGCCGTTTCCGGCCAGCGTGATCTCGACGGTGGCCACCGTATTGTCGCGGCTCGCCTCGACCTTCACCGGGCCCATCAGCTGCCCGGTCGCCAGCGCCTGCTTCCTCAGCGCGACGATCGCGTCCTGGACGGGCTGCGCCCGGACGTCGTCGGCCTTGATCGCGATCTGCGCCGGGTCGTTGCCGCCCGGGAAGGCCTTGTCGAGATCCTTCAGCGGCTGGATCTCGGGGATCGAGATGTCGTCGAGCCCGGTCGTAGCCGTGTTGAGGGAGAACGCCGGCACGGTCAGGGCGACCAGGACTGCGCCGGCGGCGACGGCCGCCAGGACCGGACGCCGAAGCACGCGATCCAGGATCGCGTTCCAGAAGCGGCTCTCGCCGTCTTCGCGCCGGAAACGGTGCAGGAAGGGCACGCGGCCCTTTTCGACCTTGTCGCCGAGCTTGCCGAGCAGTGCGGGAAGCACGGTCAGCGAGCCGGTCATCGCGATCGCGACGACCATCATCGTCCCGATCGAGAAGGACATAAACGTCTTGTCGCCGGAGAAGAACATGCCGGCCATCGCGATCAGGACGGTGACGCCCGAGATGAGGACGGCGCGGCCGGAGGTGGCTGCGGCAGCCTCGAGGGCAGCGTGCTCGCTGCGTCCGGCCGCACGCTCTTCGCGCTCGCGCCGGAGGTAGAACAGGGAGTAGTCGATGCCGACTGCGAGGCCGATCAGCAGGATCACCTCGGCGATCGACTCGTCGACCGGGACGAGCTGGCTCGGCAGGGCGATCAGGCTCGTCGTCGCCAGCACCGCGGTGATCGCGAGCAGGAGCGGGATGAGCGCGGCGACCGCGGAGCCGAAGACGACCAGCAGGATCGCGAGCGTGAGCGGGATGGCGATCATGCTGGCCTTGGCGAGCATGCCGGCAAACGCCTCGTCCACGGCCTTCTCGGTCGTGACGCTGCCGAGCTGGTCGATCTCGAAGCCGGGGTGGGTGGCTGCGGTCTTGGCGACGGCGGCCCCGATCGTGTCGATGTAGAGGACGGCTTCGTCGTAGGTGCCCTGCGGGCTGAACTGGACCATCGCCGAGTGGCGGTCGGCCGAGATCAGGTCGGTGTGACCTGGCTCGAGCGGGGAGTCGAGCTTCCGCACCTTCGGGAACGCGTCGAGCGTCTTCGTGACGTCGGTGATCGCGGCCTTGAAGGCGGGGTCGTCCGCGGTGAGCGTCTTGGACTGGATCAGGACGATCTCGCCCTGCTCGTCGGGGGACTGCGGGAAGCCGGCCTCGACGATCTTGTTCGCCTTGGCTGCCTCGCCGACAGCGAGGTCGTTCGGCTCGAGATACTTGGTGCCGACCGCGTTGCCGATGAAGACGGACGCGATCACGAAGGCGAGCCAGCCGAAGACGGCGGTCTTCCAGTGGTTCGCACTCCAGCGGCCCATGCGGGCTGCGAAGTTGTTGCTGTGCTTCAACGGTGACATCAGGAGGGTCCTTTCGTGCGTGCGGAGTGGATACGTTCAGGCTGCCTCGGAGCGGGACTCGGCGA
>JAWVCV010000305.1:0-12319 GCA_033858115.1 Gaiellaceae bacterium | reverse complement strand
ATCAGCTCGTCGCGCTCGCGCTCGGGCTGCAGACCTTCAAGCTTCCGTTCGGGCACCGCGGCGCCAACCACCCGGTGCGCGTCACCGGCTCGCGGCGCGTGCTCGTGACCGCGCAGAACCACGGCTTTGCGGTCGCACCGGGCGAGGGCGCCGAGATCAGCCATGTCTCCCTGAACGACGGCACCGTCGAGGGCCTCGAGGGCGAGGGCTTCGTCACCCTCCAGTTTCATCCCGAGGCCGCGCCGGGGCCGCACGACGCCGTCCCCTTCTTCGACCGCATCGCAACCGCGTGCCAAAGCGCACCGACCTTCGCAGCATCCTGATCGTCGGCTCCGGGCCGATCCGGATCGGACAGGGCTGCGAGTTCGACTATGCCGGCGTACAGGCCTGCCGCGCTCTGCGCGCGGAGGGTTACCGCGTCGTGCTCGTGAACTCGAACCCCGCGACGATCATGACCGACCCGGAGTGGGCCGACGCCACCTATCTGGAGCCGCTCGACGCGCCGACCGTCGCCGAGATCATCGCGCGAGAGCAGCCGGATGCGCTCCTCCCGACGCTCGGCGGCCAGACGGCGCTGAACCTTGCGGTGGAGCTGGCCGAGAGCGGCGTCCTGGCCGAGCACGGCGTCGAGCTGATCGGCGCCGACCTCGACGCGATCCGCACGGCCGAGGATCGCTCGCTCTTCCGAGCCGCGATGGAGGCGGCGGGGCTGCCGGTGCCGCTGAGCGTCGTCGTCACCTCGCCCGACCAGCTCGACGAGTGCCCCGTGCCGGCGGTCGTGCGGCCCGCCTTCACCCTCGGCGGCCGCGGCGGCGGCATCGCCCGGAGCCGCGAGGAGCTACGGCAGCGGGTCGCGCACGGCCTGGCGGCAAGCCCCATCGGCCAGGTGCTCGTCGAGCGCTCGCTCGAGGGCTGGCAGGAGTTCGAGCTCGAGGTCGTCGTCGACCAGGCAGGCAATTGCGTCGTCGTCTGCTCGATCGAGAACCTCGATCCGGTCGGCGTTCACACCGGCGACTCCTGGACCGTGGCGCCGCAGCAGACGCTGCCCGACGGCGAGCTGCAGCGGCTCCGCGACGCCGCCTTCGCCTGCGCGCGCGCGGTCGGGGTGGCCACCGGCGGAGCCAACGTCCAGTTCGCCTACGAGCCGGAGTCGCGGGAGCTGGCGCTGATCGAGATGAACCCGCGCGTCTCGCGCTCGTCTGCGCTCGCCTCGAAGGCGACGGGCTTTCCGATCGCGAAGCTGGCGGCCCTGCTCGCGGTGGGCTACACGCTCGACGAGCTGCCGAACGACATCACCGGCGCCTCGAGCGCGGCCTTCGAACCGGCGCTCGACTACGTCGCCGTCAAGGCGCCCCGCTTCGACTTCGAGCGCTTCCCGGCCGCGGAGCGGACGCTCGGGACGGAGATGCGGGCCGTCGGCGAGGCGCTCGGGCTGGGTCGCACCTTCCCCGAGGCGCTGCTGAAGGCGCTCGAGGGCGTCGAGGCGGGCGAGGAGCTGCCCGAGATCCCGGGTCTCCATCCCTACTTCGCGGGCGAGCTCGAGTCGATCCGTGCAGCCGAGCGGGAGGTCGCGGCTACGGGTGACGTGCCGGCGGCCAAGCGCTTCGGGCTTCCCGACCGGCGGATCGCACGCATCCTCGCGCTGAACGAGGCAGAGGTGCGCGCGCGACGCGACCGGCCCGGCCGGCTCGCGGTCGACTCCTGCGCCGGCGAGTTCGAAGCGCGAACGCCGTACTACTACCTCTCGCACGAGCAGGGCGACGGCGACGAGCACGCGCCCGGTTCGATCCTCATTCTCGGCTCCGGCACGAACCGGATCGGCCAGGGGATCGAGTTCGACTACTGCTGCGTGCGCGCGGCCCAGGCGTTTCGCCGCCTGGGACACGAGGTCGCGCTCGTGAACTCGAACCCCGAGACCGTCTCCACCGACTACGACACCTGCGACCGCCTCTATCTCGAGCCGGTGACGCTCGAGCGCGTCCTGGACGTCGTCGAGCTCGAACAGCCGCTGGGAGTCGTCGTCTCGCTCGGCGGCCAGACGCCGCTGTCGCTCGCCGCCGATCTCGCCGCGGCGGGCGTGCCGCTCCTCGGCGACCCGCTCGGGGCGATCGACCTGGCCGAGGACCGCGGCCGCTGCGGCGCGCTGCTCGGCGAGCTCGGCCTGCTGGCCCCCGCCTGGGGCCACGTGGACACGACGGCGGAGGCGCACGCGCTCGCAGAGGAGATCGGCTACCCCGTCCTCGTCCGGCCCTCCTACGTGCTCGGCGGCCGCGGCATGCGCGTCGCTCGCTCGGCCGAGGAGCTGGTGGTCGACGGGCCCGCGCTCGTCGACCGCTTTCTGGAAGGCGCGATCGAGCTGGACGTCGACGTGCTCTGCGACGGCGAGGACGGCTGGGTCGCAGCGATCCTCGAGCACGTCGAGCGCGCGGGGATCCACTCGGGCGACTCGGCGTGCGTAGTGCCGGCCCCGTCCGTCGGCGCAGCGCTGGAGACCGAGATCCGCGAGCTCGCCTCGACGCTCGCGCGCGGCCTCGGCGCCCGCGGTGCGCTCAACCTGCAGCTCGCGCTGCACGAGGGCTCCCTGCAGGTCCTGGAGGCGAATCCCCGCGCTTCCCGAACGGTGCCGTTCGTCGCGAAGGCGACCGGAATCCCCTTCGTCGACCATGCCTGCCGGCTGCTCCTCGGCGCCTCGCTGGCGGAGCTCGACCTGCCGGAGCGGGTCGCGCCCTCCCGCGCCTGGGCGAAGGAGGCGATCTTCCCCAGCGACCAGCTGGCCGGCGCGGCCGACCGCGGGATCGAGATGCGCTCGACCGGCGAGGTGATGGCGAGCGGGCCGACGCCCGCCGCCGCTTACCGCCGTGCACTCCAGGCCGCCGGCCGCTCGCGGCCCCGGGCAGGGATCGGCGCCGCGCTCTAGGAGGGTTTCGCGGTCTCGAGCAGCCGGAGCCGGTGCTCGAGCTGGGCGAGGCGCAGCTCGAGCGCCTCGAGCTCCTCGCGCCGGGCCAGCCCGAGCTCTCGCGCCAGCCGCTCGCCCGTCTCCTGCGGCAGCTCGCCGAGCTTCTCGACGCCGTTGCGCAGCTGCGTTGCCAGCTCTTCGACGAGCTGGCGCAGCGCGAAGCTCGTGTTATCTGGCGCGGCCATGCGGGCGCGTCGAGCGGCGCTGCCTGCGCCGCTCCCTTTTCGACTTCGCGCTGGCGGTCGCGGCGCCGTCGGCCGCGTCGCCGCCCTGCAGCACGTCCGGGATCAGGTCGGGCGTCGGCTGGGCGGCCGCGAGCTCCTCCGCCTCCCGCAGGAGTCCGCCGACCGACCCTGCGTCGGTGAACCCGGCCTCGTCCCGGCGGCGCGCGTACTCGGGCTCCCGCTCCTTGATCGCCGCGAGGAGCGGAGCGGCGATGAAGATCGAGGAGTAGGCGCCGGCGCCGATGCCGACGAGGAGCGCAAACGCGAAGTCCTTCAGCGTCTCGCCGCCGAAGAAGTAGAGAGCCGAGATCGGGAGCAACGTGATGAACGTCGTCGCGAGCGAGCGCGGGATCGTTTCCCACAGCGAGACGTTCGCCATCGTCCGGAACGACGCCCGCCGCATCAGCGGGATGTTCTCCCGGATCCGGTCGAAGATGATGATCGTGTCGTAGATCGAGTACCCGAGGACGGTCAGGACCGCGGCGACCGTCGCGGTCGTCACCTCCCGGCCGAGCAGGGCGTAGATGCCGACGGTGATCAGGACGTCGTGCAGCAGCGAGATCATCACCGGCCCCGCGAACTTGGGCTGGAAGCGGAGTGAGATGTAGAGCGTGATCAGCAGCAGCGAGACGATGATCGCGAGGATCGCGCCCTGCGCGATCTGACGGCCGAAGCTGGCAGACACGTTCTTGACGCCGACCGACTTCGTCTGGAACTGCGTCTCGAGCGCCCGCGTCAGCTGCGTCTGCTGCGCAGTCGGCAGCGACTCGGTACGGATCCGGAACTCGCGGTAGCTGTCCCCGCCGACGGCCTTGCCGACGCCGAAGATCTGCGCATTCGCCTGGTTGATCTCGGCCGCCTTCGAGCGAACCTGGTCGAGCGGGACGGGCTTCGGAGTCGTGAACGTGACCTGCGTGCCGCCCTCGAAGTCGATTCCGAGGTTGAGCCCCTTGACCGCGATCGCGCCCAGCGAGAGCAGGAGCACGGCTCCCGAGATCGCGAACCAGCGGTTGCGCAGGCCGATGAAGTCACGCCGGATCCAGGACGGCGGCTCGCCCTCGGCCCCCATCAGCTTCGGGTTGTCGAACCAGCGGAAGCCGCCGAGCAGGCCGAGGATGGCGCGCGTCGCGGCGACCGCGGTCAGCAGCGAGATCAAGGTTCCGATCAGGAGCATCAGCGCGAAGCCCTTGACGCCGGCGGTCGCGACGAGGAAGAGCACGATCGCGGTGATCGCAGTGACGACGTTCGCGTCGATGATCGTCGCGAAGCCCTTGCCGTAGCCGGCAGCGATCGCGGCCCGCACCGATTTTCCGGCCCGGTACTCCTCCTTCACGCGCTCGAAGATGACGATGTTCGCGTCGGCGGCCACCCCCAGCGTGAGGATCATCCCGGCGAACCCCGGCAGCGTCAGCGTCACGTTGAAGACGAGGATCGCCGCGTAGAGGAAGGCGGAGTAGATGCCGAGTCCGATCACGGCCACGACGCCGAGGACGCGGTAGAAGACGAGCAGGAAGAGCGCGACGACGAGTAGGCCCGCGATCGCGGCCTTCCAGGCCTCCGCGAGGGAGTCCTTGCCCAGCGTGGCCGAGATCGCCGTCTGCTCGAGCGTGGTGAACGTGACGGGCAGCGCACCCGTCTGGAGCACGAGCGCGAGGTCCTTCGCCTCCCTGAGGTCGCCGATGCCTGTGATCTGCGCGCCGGTCGTGCCGCTGATCCCGTTCGGATACGTCTCCCAGTCGATCGACGGCCAGGACTTGATCTCGCGGTCGAGCACGATCGCGAAGTGCTGCGTGATCATCTGGCCACCGCCGAGCGCCAGGGAAAGCTGCTTGCCGCGGATGGCTTCCTTCCGCGTGATCTCACCGAACTTGTCCGCGCCCTTGTTCGTGAACTGCATCGTCACGATCGGCTCGCCGGTGTTCGTGTCGAAGTCCTGGCGCGTGCCCGAGAGCTTCAGGTCGGCGCCGGTCATCTCCGGGACCACCTTCTCCGGGTCGGGGTTGGTCGGGTCGAACTTGATCAGGTAGAAGGAGTCGCGCGTCGGGTTGACCGCGTCCACGCCGGGACAGACGACCTCGCCGATGCCGCACCTGAGCACGACTGTCTTCTCCGGCACACCGAAGACCTTCCAGCCCTTCGGCAGCTTGCCCGCGTCTCCGGCCTCCGTGACCGCTTTGCTCTCGAGCAGCTTGGCTTTGACGGCCTTGGGACCGGCGCGCAGCTTTTGCTTGGCGTCGAAGAGGTACCAGCGGGTCTGCGCGTTCTCGTCCACGAGCGCCTGCTGGCCCGCGAGCAGCGCATAGAGCGACTCCTTCGCGATCGGGAAGCGCTGCGCGCCGATCGACGGCGGCACCAGATTCACCTCCAGGTCGAAGAGCTCGAGCTGCGCGGTCTTGCCCAGGATCTCGATCACCTGCTCCGGGTTCTTGACGCCCGGCAGGTCGATCACGATCTGATCGGCGCCCTGCTTGCGGATCTCGGGCTCCGCGACGCCGAGCCGGTCGACGCGGTCGCGGAGGATCTCGACCGAGCGGTCGAGGTCGGACTTCTGCAGCGGCCGGTTCGGCGGCGGCACCGCCTGCAGGGTCACCTCGAGGCCGCCCTGGAGGTCGAGGCCGAGCGTCGGCTCGTCGTGCAGCGGCGACTGCGGCACCACCATCGCGACCACGCCGATGAGACCGGCGATGATCAAGGCAACGAGAATGAGGTGCGATCGGCGATTCACGAGGGGGCAGGTTAGCTGCGGACTTGCTCGTTCTGCGCCGAATCGGCTTCTTCCTGCGTCCGGCCCTCGAGGCCGGGCGTGAGGACGGAGGCGACGGCGCGGCGCGCAACGCGCACGCGGGTGTCAGGCGCGATCTCGAGCACCAGCTCGTCGTCGGCGGCACTGCGGACGCGGCCGATGAGCCCGCCCACGGTGAGGATCTCGTCGCCGACCTCGACGTTGGAGACCAGCTCCCGCTGCGCCTGCGCGCGCCGACGCTGGGGCGCGATCAGAAAGAGCCATAGCAGCGCGAACATGGCAACGAGAACGATCAGTTGTCCCAAGTGTCCTCCTGTGGGCCGCCGGCGAGGGTAGAGAGCGCGGCGGCCGTGTATGCCGCCAGCTCGCCACGTTCGATCGCCGCCCGCGCACCCGCGGTCAGTTCGAGTAGGAAGTGCAGATTATGCAGGCTGAGGAGGCGAAGGCCGAGGAGCTCCTCCTGGTTCACGAGGTGCCGCACGTAGGCGCGCGAGAAGCGCGTGCACGCGGGGCAGCTGCAACCCTCCGCGAGCGGCCGGGGATCGCGGGCGAAGCGGGCGTTGCGCAGATTGAGGCGGCCGTGCGCGGTCAGCGCGGAGCCGGTGCGCGCCGTCCTCGTCGGGAGGACGCAGTCGAACATGTCGATCCCAGCCGCGATCACGCGCAGGATGCCCTCCGTGTCGCCGATCCCCATGAAGTAGCGCGGCCGCTCCGGCGGGAGCAGCGGCGCCGCCCAGCTCGTCGCCTCGAACATCTCCTCGCGGCTCTCCCCCACCGCGAGGCCGCCGAGCGCGTGCCCGTCGAACCCGAGCGCCGCGATCTCCTCGATCGACCTGGTCCGCAGCTCGCGGTCGGCGGCGCCCTGCGCGATCCCGAAGAGCAGCTGCCCGGGAGCGCGCTCGGCCTCGCGCTGCCGGGCCGCCCAGAGCGTCGTCAACCGCACCGCCTCCTCCAGCTCGGCCCGCGGCACTCCCGCCGGCGGGCAGATGTCGAACGCCATCGCGATGTCGGAGCCGAGATTCCGCTGGATCCCGGCCGCGATCTCGGGCGACAACCGCGCGGCCGCCCCGTCGTAGACCGACCTGAACGTGACGCCCTCGTCGTCGACCTCGAGCAGCGTGTCGCGGAGCGAGAAGACCTGGAAGCCGCCGGAGTCCGTCAGGATCGGACCGTCCCAGCCGGAGAATGCGTGCAGCCCGCCGAGCTCCGCGATCAGCTCGTCGCCGGGCCGGAAGTGCAGGTGGTAGGTGTTGCCGAGGATGATCTGCGAGCCGACGGTGCGCAGCTCGTCGGGGTCGAGGCTCTTGACCGTTCCCTTCGTCCCGACCGGCATGAACGCGGGCGTTCGCACCTCGCCGTGCGCCGTGCGGAGTATCCCGGCGCGCGCGGCGCCGTCGGTGGCGGTGACCTCGAAGTGGCTCACAGGATCAGCATCGCGTCGCCGAAGGAGTGGAAGCGGTAGCGCTCCTCGACTGCGAGCCGGTACAGCCGCCTCGTCTCCTCCACACCCGCGAACGCCATCACGAGTGCGAGCAGCGTCGAGCGCGGCAGGTGAAAGTTCGTCAGCAGCGCATCGACGCGCCGGAACTCGAACCCGGGCGTGACGAAGAGCGACGTGCGGCCTTGCAGGGCTCCGTCGCGCGCCACGGTCTCGAGCACCCTCACCGTCGTCGTGCCCACCGCGAGCACGCGCCTGGCGACGGCGATCCGCTCCCACGCCTGAGGCTGGACCGCATACCGCTCGCCGTGCAGCTGGTGCTGCTCCAGCGTCGCCGTCGTCAGCGGCCTGAACGTGTCGAGACCGACGTGCAGCGTCACCCGCTCGACGTCGAGCCGCTCGAGCAGCTCGGAGGTGAAGTGGAGACCGGCGGTCGGGGCGGCCGCCGACCCGGGCTGGTCGGCATAGACCGTTTGGTAGCGGCCGGCGTCCGCCAGCGGCTCGGTGATGTACGGCGGCAGCGGAGCCTCCCCGTCGGGGTCGCCGTCGAGGCGGACCCGCCAGCGCCCCTCGCCGAGGTGCTCGACGAGCTCGACGGCGCCGTGGCGGCTGCCGGGCTTCAGCCTGCGGGTCGGCTTCGCCAGCGCAAGCCACTCGCCGCCGCCCTCGTGCTCGAGCAGCAGGACCTCGCCCTTCGGCCGCTCGATCCGGATCCGCGCAGGCACGACGCGCGTGTCGTTGACGACCGCGAGCGCTCCGTCCGTCTCGCCGGGTAGATCGGTGAAGACCCGGTGCCGCACCGCGCCGGAAGCGCGGTCGTAGACGAGCAGCCGCGACTCGTCCCGCCGCTCGGCCGGGTGCTGCGCGATCAGCTCGGGCGGCAGGTCGTAGTCGAGCTCGGCCGAGTCCATCCGATGCGGAGCGTAGCCTCCACCCCGTGGACGAGCTGACACTGGAACGAGCAAAGGCACGGATCGCGGAAGCGGCCGCTGGGCGGGTTGCTCCGGCCGCGCTCGAGGCGGCGCTCGCGCGTGCGCGAACCCAGATCGAGTCGCTCGCCGAGGCGGCCGCGCAGCTCGAAGGCACGCTCCCCGAGAAGATCGGCGCCGCCGTTCACGACGGGCTGCGCGCAGAGGTGATTCCGGTTGCGCGCAACCTCGCCGAGATCCGGGGCCTGCTCAACCAGGCGATTCGCCGGCTCGAGCGGCTCGAAGGCGACCTGCTCGCCGAGCGGCACGCGCGGATCGACGATCTTGCGCTGCTCGTCGACCTCGTCTCGTCGGGCTGGAAGGGCGTTGACGCCCGGCTCGAGCGGGTCGAGCGCGCCACGGTCGGCGCGCCTGTCGTCTCGCTCCGCGGCACCGGCTAGCTCACCAGCTCCGCAGCGGCAGCACGAGCCGGAACCGGCTCCCCTTCCCCATCTCGCTGTGCAGCTCGATCCGGCCGCCGAGCGCGATCGCGAGCTCGCGAGCGATTGGCAGGCCAAGGCCGGTGCCACGTCCGTCCGTCGACCAGAACGGGCGGAAGATCCGCTCGCGCTCGTCGACTGCGATCCCGGGGCCGCTGTCGGCCACGTCGATCGAGACCGTGCCGTTCCGGCTCTGGAGGATGACGTCGATCTTGCCTCCGTCCGGCGTCCAGCGGAAGGCGTTCGCGAGCAGGTTGGAGATGATCTGGAGCACGCGGTCGCCATCCGAGACGATCACCGGGGCGCCGTCGACGTCGTTCGTGTAGTCGATCTCGCGCCGCCGCGCCTCGTCGGCGAAGGTCGAGTAAGCGCGCTCGAGCAGGGTTCCCATGTCCACCTCCTCGGTGAGGACCGTGAAGCGGCGGGCGTCGAGCTTCGCCAGGTCGAGCACGTCGTTCACGAGTCGTCCGAGGCGCTCCGCCTCATCGGCGACGATGCGCAGCGACGTCTCCGCGAGCTCCGGATCCGTGACGACTCCCTCGCGCAGCGCGGCGACATGGCCGCGAATCGCGGTCAGCGGCGTCCGCAGCTCGTGCGACACCGACATGAGGAAGTTCCGCTCCAGCTCCTCCGCCTCCGCGAGCTTCGCCGTCATCTCGCGGAATCGCTCGGTCAGATGACTGATCTCACCGGCGCCGGGCACCGCAGGCACGTCCACGTCGCGCCGTCCCTCTGCGACCTGGTCCATCGCGTGCGAGAGCGCGAGCACGGGCCTCGTGATCCGGCGCGAGAGATAGAGCGCGAGCGCCCCGACGACCACGAGACCGACGAGGAACGCGATCGCGAGCCGCGAGAGCAGGGTGATCCACGTCTCCCGAAGCTCCGCCTTCGGCTTCGCCACGATCAGATACGAGAACGTCGCGCCCTTGTCGCCCCCGAGCCGGATCGGATAGGCCGCAGCGAGGTAGGGCCGGTTCTCTCCCGGCGGCTCGAACTCGAACGTGACGATGCGCTCCGTGTTCAGAGCGACGCCCACGTCGGCGGGAGTCAGTCGCGTCAGCCCCGAGTCCGAGTCGAGGAACGACCGCACGAGGACGACCTCGAAGAGGCGATCACCAGTGGCCGCCTCGAGCTTGGACGCCGCGAACGTCGGCGCCGCCTTGTTCTCGTCGAGCGCGCGCACCGCCCACTCGGCGTAGAGGTCGGCAAGGCCCCTCGCCTCCTGGCGCAGCTCTTGCAGGGTCTCGTTGCGGGTGAAGTCCTGGAAGAGCCGCAGCGCGATCAGGCTCGTGACGAGCCCGGACAGCGCGATGCCTGCCAGGAAGAGCGCCGGCAGGCGAAAGCGGAGGGAGTTGAGCATGCGCTAGGCCGCTGGCGCGGGCGCCCGCTCGGGGCCGACCTTGTAGCCGACGCCCCACACCGTGACGATCGGCGAGGCGTCGCCGAGCTTCCGGCGCAGCTGCCGCACGTGCACGTCGACGGTGCGCGTGTCGCCCGCGAAGGTGTAGCCCCAGACGCGCTCGAGCAGCTGGTCGCGGGTGAGCACGAGGCCCTTGTGGTCGAGCAGCTCCCAGAGCAGGTCGAACTCCTTCGGCGCGAGCTGGACCTCCGTCTCGCCGACCTTCACCTCGCGGCGGCCGGCGTTGATCGAGAGGTCGCCGTGGTGCAGCTCCTCCTCGACGTCACGCCTGCGCTCCGGCGCGGAGCGGCGCAGCACGCTCTTGACCCGGGCGACGAGCTCGCGCGGATTGAACGGCTTGGTCAGGTAGTCGTCCGCGCCGACCTCGAGCCCGATGATCTTGTCCACGTCCTCGTCGCGGGCGGTCAGCATCAGGATCGGCACGTCGGACGTCTTGCGCACGCGCCGGCAGATCTCGATCCCGTCGATGTCCGGCAGCATCAGATCGAGGATGATCAGCGCCGGCGTGTCGGACGCGACCTGCGTCAGCGCGGCGCTGCCGGTCGTGACTGCCCGGACGGCGTAGCCGGCGTTTTTGAGATAGAGCGAGACGAACGATGCGATCGACGCCTCGTCCTCGACGACCAGAATCGTCTGGGCGCCCGCGGTCATCAGGCGGGGGCCGGAGGCGCGCTCTTCTTGTCGGCGCCCGGGGTGCCGAGCTGGAAGCGCCGCTGGACGTCCGGCAGCGGCTTGCAGCTGACGGGATCCTTCCGGCAGTCGGCGCCGTCGAGCGAGTAGAGGCCTGGAGCCTCGAGCTCGCCGCGAATGAAGCCACTGCCCTTGCCGACGGCGGAGAGGTCGATGCCGCGCCCGTTGATGAGGATCTTGAATCCGCCGCCGGTCACCCGGTAGCGCAGCCCGCTCCCCGCATAGCGAATGCCGTTCTCGCCGACGAGCCGCACCGGCAGGTCGTCGCCGAAGACGTACGGATCGTTCTCGTCCTCCGGCGTCAGGTCGTAGATGGTGACCGTGCCGCGGTCGAGCCGTCCAATCACGCCGCCCCGCGCCTGGATCATCACGGTGCCACGGCCGTCTTCGACCGAGAGCGTCCCCTCACCGGCGCGCAGGGCCGAAAGCCCTGCAACGGGCAGCGCGAGGACGAGCAACGCCAGGAGAACAACGGTCTTCCGCATCAGAGTCGCAGTATCGACACGCAGCGTGTGCCGAGGGTCAGGTTCATGTAAGGAAAGTGTAAACGCCTGCCGGATCGAGCTTCTCCCTAGATTTACCCGATCAGCGAGATCTCAGACTTCGGGCAGATCGTGCTGGTCGTCGCGGCGGGTTGCACGCTGGCCCTGTTCGGGCGGACGATCACCGAGCGCCTCGCGATTCCCAGCGCGGCGCTCTTCCTGCTCGCCGCGGCCGCGGCGTCCGACCTCGTCCCGCGGCTTGGAGACGCGATCTCTTTCGTCACGGTCGAGCGCATCGGGGTTGTGGCGCTGATCGTGATCCTCTTCGATGGCGGCCTCGACATCGGCTGGCGGCGATTCCGGGCTGCACAGTTCCCGATCGTCTCGCTCGGAGTCCTCGGGACCTTCGCCACGGCGGGGCTGCTCGCCGTCGCGGCTCACGAGCTGCTCGGACTCTCGTGGACGGCGAGCGGCCTGCTCGGCGCCGCCCTCGCGCCGACCGATCCCGCCGTGACCTTCTCCGTGCTCGGTGGCCGGGAGATCCGGGGCCGTACGGGGACGATCCTGAAGGGGGAGTCCGGGGCAAACGATCCGGTCGGGATCGCGCTGATGATCGGGATGATCGAGCTCGCGACGAGCGACGACGGCTCGTTCTGGGCGGTGATTCAGGAGTTCGCGATCGAGATGGTAGGCGGGCTCGCGGTCGGCGTCGCGGGCGCTGCGGGGCTCATGATTCTGATGCGCGGCGTCCGGCTTCCGTCGCCGGCGCTCTATCCGCTACTGATGCTCGCTGCGGCGGGCGTCGTCTACGGCGCTGCCACGCTCGTCCATGGCTCCGGCTTCCTCGCGGTGTTCGTGGCCGGGATCCTGATCGGCGACCGGCCGCTGCCGCACCGCGCCGCTGTCGACGGCTTCCTGTCCTCGCTCGGCAGCCTGGCCGAGATCACGATGTTCGTCG
>JAWVCV010000304.1:0-26685 GCA_033858115.1 Gaiellaceae bacterium | reverse complement strand
TGACGCGTGAGCTCGGCGACCGGGTGCAACTCGTCGGTGACGACCTCTTCGTCACGAACCCCGAGCGCCTGCGCGACGGGATCGAGCGCGGCGTCGCCAATTCGATCCTCGTCAAGGTGAACCAGATCGGGACGTTGACCGAGACGATCGAAGCAGTGCGTCTCGCGCAGTCGAACGGCTACACCGCAGTGATGTCGCACCGGTCCGGGGAGACGGAGGACGCCACGATCGCGGACCTCGCCGTGGCGCTCGGGACGGGCCAGATCAAGACGGGCGCCCCGGCGCGGTCGGATCGCGTCGCGAAGTACAACCAACTGCTCCGGATCGAGGAGGAGCTCGGCGAGCGGGCGACGTATCCCGGCTGGGCGGCGTTCCCGCGGGCGCGGCGTGGATAGCCTGTAGCGATGGCCGTCCAACCGCGCCGCACGAAGATCGTCGCGACGATCGGGCCTGCGTCTTCGAAGCCGGAGGTGCTGAGCCAGCTGATGCAGGTGATCGACGGTGCGCGGCTCAATTTCTCGCACGGCACCCACGAGCAGCACGCGGAGTGGGCTCGGGCGATCCGGGCGGGGCAGGAGGAGATCGGCCGGCCGGTGGCGCTGATCGCGGACCTGCAGGGGCCGAAGCTGCGAATCGGCGAGCTCGCGAGGCCCGTGGAGCTCATCCGCGGCGACGAGGTCATGATCGCCGGCGAGGACGGCGCCCAGGACGGTGACCTGCCGATCGCCCCTGCGGTGCTCGGATCGGTGCTCCAGCCAGGCTTCGACGTGCTCATCGACGACGGCGCCGTGCGGCTCCGAGTGGGCACGGTCGACCGCGGCCGGGCCCGCTGCGAGGTGCTCGTCGGCGGAACCGTCAGCTCGCACAAGGGCGTCAACCTGCCGGGAGTCGCGCTGCCGATTCCGTCGTTGACGAAGAAGGACATCGACGATCTCCAGTTCGCCCTCGAGCTCGGCTGTGACTACGTCGCGCTGTCGTTCGTGCGCTCCGCCTCGGACGTGCAGGCGCTGAAGACGCTGATCGAGGCCGCGGGATCCACCGCCCATGTGATCGCGAAGATCGAGAAGGCCGAGGCGGTCGCCGTGCTCGACGACATCCTGCGCGACGCCGATGCGGTCATGGTCGCCCGGGGCGACCTCGGCGTCGAGATCGGCGTCGCCGAGGTGCCGTTGCTGCAGAAGCGGATCATCCTGCGGGCGCTCGAGCGCGGCAAGCCCGTGATCACGGCGACCCAGATGCTCGAGTCGATGATCCACGCGCCGGAGCCGACGCGCGCGGAGGCCTCGGACGTCGCGAACGCAGTTCTCGACGGGACGAGCGCGATCATGCTCTCGGGCGAGACCGCTGTCGGAGACTTCCCGGTCGAGTCGGTCGCGTACATGGACCGGATCGCGCGCGCGGTCGAGCCGAGCCTCGACTACCGGCACGAGATCCCACAGGCGGAGGAGCGGCCGACGATCGGGCAGGCGATGTCGAACGCGGCCTGCGACATCGCCGAGGCGCTGGAGGCGAAGGCGCTGCTCGTGCCCACCTTCACCGGGCGCACCGCCTCGGCGGTGGCACGCTTGCGCCCGCGCCGGCCGATCATCGGGCTGACCCACCATCTCTATTCGCTCCAGCACATGGCGCTCGAGTGGGGGGTGACCCCCGTGCACGTCCCGGAGTGCGCGGACGTCGAGGAGCTGTGGGCGACGTCGCTCGAGGCCGCACGGGGCACAGGCATCGTCGAGCGCGGCGACCGCGTCGTCCTCACCGCCGGCACGGCGGTCAACATCCCGGGCTCGACGAACGTGATCAAAGTCGATACGGCCTGACGGAGGAACGAGCGCGCGGTTGAGGAATCGATCGCCGTGGCCAAGCGATCAAAGAAGAAGGCGCGCGCGCGGCGGACGACCTTGCTGCTGCGCTGGTCGCTGCTCGCGACTGCCGTGCTCGTGGCGTTCCTCTACTACCGCCCGCTCTCGAGCTACGTCGAGACCCGGGCGACGCTGAACGAGCGGGCCGCCGAGGTTCGCAGCCTGCGGGAGGAGAAGGCACGGCTCGAGCAGCGGCTCGCAGTCTCCTCGACGACGGCTGCGCTCGCGCGCGAGGCCCGGAGGATGGGGCTCGTCCGGCCGGGGGAGCGGCTCTACATCGTCAAGGGGATCAAGGAGTGGCGGCGCGCGCAGTCGGCGCGCCAGCCCGGGGCCTTTCGTCCTCAGTCGCCCCGATAGCCCCACTCTCGAGGCTCGCTGCGCCCCTGCCGCGGGACGAGCGTCGCACCCCGCCGGCGAGCGACGCTCCGCCAGTTCCCCCTACGATCCCCGGCGATGGACGACCGCGCGCTTGTCGAGCGACAACTTGGTCGGCCGCCGCGCACGTTCCTCCGGGTCGTAGTGCGCTGCCCGTGGGGCGCCCCAGCGGTCACCGAGCAGGCGCCCTACGATGAGGAGGGCGAGCCTTTTCCGACCACGTACTACTTGACCTGCCCGCACCTCGTTGCGGCCGTCTCGCGGCTGGAGGCGGCAGGCGGAGTCGAGCGCTGGAGCGACGAGGTCGCACGAGATCCCGAGCTGGCCGCCGACCTCGAGCGCGCCACCGGTGAGCAGCGCCGGATCCGGCGGCAGCTCGCCGCGGGCCGCGCCGGCGCCGACGGCGGCTCCTCGCTCGAGCTCGGCATCGCCGGCAGTGCCAACCCGAGCCGGCTGAAGTGTCTTCACGCGCACGTGGCCTACGCGCTCGCCAACCCCGGGTACGCCCTCGGCGAGCGCGTGTTGGCGGAGCTCGAGCCGCTCTGGCCCGAGCGCTGCTGCATGGGGCTCTAGGATCGAGAGGATGGTCACCGAGGCCGAGGTCGAGAGCGCCCGCCGCGACTGGGCGGAGGGGCACCGGCGCCTGCTCGAGCAGGCGCGCGATCCTCGCGAGCGCGAGCGGCTCCTCGCTCAGGTCGACGCGGTCGGCGCAGAGCTGCGCCGGCGGGTCGGCGGCACGTTCACGCTCCGCGAGCTGGCCGGGACCTACGTCGGCGCGGAAGAGTGGAGCCGCTCCGTCGTTGCCGAGCAGGCACCGGCTCCGGGCTGGCCCCGGACGCTCTCGCTCGTCGAGGCTGCCGCCTTCCACCTCTATGCGCGGGGCGCGCAGGACTACACCCCGTGATCACCTCCGAACGCCGCCCGCGGCCGCCGCGGCGGAGCCCGCTCTGGCGGCCCCTGCTCGCCGCTGTAGGCCTGCTTGCGATCCTCGTCCTGGGAATCTCGATCGGCAGGGCGCTCGAGGATGGGCCCTCGCCCGGCGGCACGCAGACGAGAGTCAGGACGCTCGAGCCGCTGCCGGTGGCGCCCGCCGCTCGCACGGTGACGGTGACGGTGACGACGGGCTGAGAGGCGCGTTTGAGGTACCGACAGGTTTGGGTAGGTTCCTCGACGGGATGGTCTATCGCGGTGAGCCAAGCGTGCCTTCGGCGCAGCCTGAGTGGCTGACGCTCGGCCAGGCGGCCAAGTACCTCGGCGTTGCGCAGAGCACGATGCGGAAGTGGTCGGACCTCGGCCGGGTGTCGGCGTTCTATACCCCTGGCGGCCACCGCCGTTACCGCCGCGCCGACCTCGACCAGTTCCTCGACCGCTCCGGCCCCTCGTCGGGCGGGGGAGGCGCCTCGTCCGGGCCGCTCGTGCTCATCGTCGACGATGACGAGAAGCTGCGCGAGTACGTGCGCGTGAACCTGGAGGCCGAGGGCTACATCGTCCGCGAGGCATCGAGTGCCGAGGACGCGCTAGACGCACTCGGTGAGGAGTCACCCGACCTGATCCTGCTGGACGTGATGATGCCGCAGGTGGACGGGTGGGAGACGCTTCGTCGCATCCAGGAGCACACGGGCGTGGGTGCGATCCCCGTGATCATGTTCTCGGGCAAGGTGGACGAGCAGTCCGCCGACGAGGCGAAGTCACGCGGCGCGCAGGGGTTCATCGGCAAGCCGTTCGATCCGCGCTCGCTGATCGACTCGACGAAGCAGCAGCTGCCGGTCTAGAGCTCTTCGGATGCCTGCAGCAGGCCGGCGCCGATCAATCCCAGGGCTGCGACGAGGCTGATCCAGAGCCCGATCCCCCGGTGGGCGAAGAAGAACTCGTCCGGAATCGAGATCGCCCGCACGAGCACGCAAATGGTCGCCAGCGCGCCGAGCGCGATCACGATCAGGCTCTCGGGGACGGCCGCGGGGAGGTCGAAGCCCCACTGCCGCAACAGGACGACCACGATTGCGGCCACGCCGATCACGAGCACGAGCTTGCCCAGGAGCCCGGTATGCCAGCCGACCACGCTGACGGGGACGCCCTCGCCGGTGCCCGAATACCAGCCTGTGAGCGCGGAGAGGGCCAGCACGAGACCGGACACCCAGGTCGCCTGCTCGCCGAGCCCCCAGAGCGACGGCCCGCTGCGGCGGACCCCGGCAGAAGGCTCTTCGACCGGCTCGAACGTGCTCTCGATCAGGGGCTCCGGCGTTTCCACGGAGCGAAGTATGGGCATATCTGCAGTTGAAAGTCACGCCGGTACGAACGGCGACGGGGTAAAAACAGAGCAAACGCAGGGGTCCAATGGCGCTGATCGAGTCAGGACGCTCCGAGGCGTCCGAGCAAGCCGGCGACGGCATGACCACCTTCATCGCAGCCGGCTCCGCCGTGAGCGGCGAATTCCGCTGCGCGGAATGCGGGTACGGCGCGGTCGTCCGATCTCGCTTGCCCGAGTGCCCCATGTGCCACGGCCTCTCCTGGGAGGCTCCGGAGGACAGTTCTTCCGGTCTGACAGCAGTCTGAGCGACCGCGGGACGACTACACTGAGGTCATGGCCGAGCCTGCGACGCGCTCTCCGGCAGGCGATGACGCGCCTCCGTTCGATCCGGTCGCGGTCGATCGTGCCTACCTCCAAGAGCGAGCGCGCCGCCGGGCCCGCACCGAACATTCGCGTGCGCGCCGCCGGGCCGGCTTGCGCTTCTGGCTCGTGCTGCTTGGCCTGATCGCGGTGAGCATCCTGTTGACGCTCACGATCTGGCGCGAGGTCGAACGCCTCTTCGGGTTGTAGCCGATGCTGGGTAGCCGGACGCGCCCGGACGTGGCGGAGGCGCTCGCGGGTCTCTCGCGGGCGAGCCGCTCGCTGGCTAGCGGCTCGCAGCTCGAGACGATCCTGAGCGAGCTCGTCGAGGCGGCCGGGGTCGGGGTGGGCGCCGAGCTCGCGGCGATCTGGCTGCCCACGCGAGCAGGGGAGGTCGTCGCGCGGGCGGTCTGGGCAACGTCCGGAGCGCTCGTCGCGGAGGTGGAGGGGAGCCGGGCGCCATCGGTCGACCGCGCCGCCGCGTTCGCGCGCGCCCGTGTCGGCGCCGACGCCTCCGGTCTGACCGTGCCGCTCGAAGCGTCGGGTGGCATGGGCTCGCTCGAGTTGGTCCGTCGGGGCCAGCCCTTCGATCGGGACGACGTCCGCGTCGGCTCCCTGGCAGCCGATCTCGCCTCGCTCGCGACCCAGCTCTCCGACGACGGCCGCACGTCTGGACGGGAAGCCGTCGGCGCCCTCGACATCGCCGGGGACGCTCTGGCGACCCTGGCCGACGACGATGCCGCCGCAGCGCGCGTGGCCCGGTTGGCCGCGGTCGCGGCCGGCGCCGAGGCGGCCCTCGTCTGGCGGATCCGCGCGGGCGTGCTCGAGGCGGAAGGGGCGCACGGAGCGATCGAGCCCGACGAGGCATTGCGGCGCGCGGCGGCGGGGATCCTGGCCGAGCGCAGGGCTGTGGCGGTGCACGGGGACCGGCGCTCGGGCGAGACGGCGACGCTCCAGCTGGGCCAGCCGCCCCTGGGCGCGCTCCAGCTTCGCTATGCGCCCGGGCGCTCGCCAGAGGAGCTCGGCCTCCCGCAGCTCGCGAGCTTCGCCGTTCGCGCCGCGCACGCGCTGCGGACGTCCGAACGTGTGCGCGAGGCGGGCTTCGAGCTCGAGCGGAGTCGCGCCCTCCTCTCCGTGGTCGGCGAGGCAATCGCACAGCTGTCCGTCTCGCACACGCTGGAGACCGCGATCGAGCGGCTCGCGGAGCTGCTCGGCTCCGATCGGGTCGCCGTCTATCTGCGGGAGGACGATCGCACCCTGGTGGCGGCGAGCCGCGGCGTCGAGGGGCCTCACGAAGCGGTTGCCGACGCGCTGCTCGAGGCGGCGCTCGCTTCCCGCGAGGACGCGAGAGTGATCGAGGTGGACGACGTGCGCGTGGACGAGCGGCTCGAGCGGGCACGCGCCGAGGCCGGCGAAGCCGGAATCGAGTCGGCGCTCGCATTGCCGCTGGTCGTGGGCGACGAGCCGATCGGGCTGCTGGCGGTCTACCCGCGGCGGCCACGACCTCTGAGCGCGAACGAGACTGCGCTGCTGTCAGCGCTCGCGGCGCAGCTCGCCGTGGCCGTGCAGAACGCCCGCCTCCACGAACAGGCAACGCAACTCGGCAGCGAGCTGGAGCAGGCACTTGAGTCGGAGCGGGAAGCGGCGAAGCGGCTGAACGCGCTCTACGAGATCTCTCGCTCCTTCGCCCAGAGCCTCTCACTCGAGACGACGCTGGAGGTGCTCGCCGAGTCGATCGTGAACCTGCTCGGCGTCGACGCGGCTGTGATCCGGATGCCGGACGAGCGCGGGCTGGAGCTGACCGCTCGGGCGGTGCACGTGAACGACGAGCGGGTGGACACTGCCGCGCGCGCGCTCCTGATGCGCCCCCAGCCGCTGCTGCGCCGCGAGCAGTCGGCGCTCCTCGAGCGTCGCCGGCCGATCCTGCTCGACGCCGCCACCGCCGAGGCGCTCGGCGGGGCGCTGGCGCTGCTGGCGCCTTTCCTGCGCAAGGGCTCGAGCGCCGCCGTCGTTCCGATTGCGACCTCGGCGGAGCTGCTGGCGACGCTGACGATCGTCTCTCTGCACCCCGGCCGTCCGGTCGAGGGCGAGATCGTGGAAACCGCGCTCTCCATCGCCGGGCAGGCCGCTCTCGCGATCGACAACGCGCGACTGTACGGCCAGCAGAAGGCGTTCGCCGACACCATGCAGCGCTCGCTCCTGCCCCGAGCGGCGCCCGAGCTTCCGGGTCTCGAGCTCGGCGACGTCTACGAGTCGGCCGCACGCGTCGAGGTCGGCGGCGACGTCTACGACTACGTGACGCTCGGCGACGGCCGCCTCGCAGTCGTGCTCGGCGACGTCACCGGGCACGGCGTCGACGCGACCGCCGACATGGCGATGGCGAAGTTCGTCTTCCGCTCGCTGGCTCGGGAGCACACCGTGCCCGGAGTCTTTCTCGCAGCCGCGAACGAGGTCGTCTCCTCGGAGATCGCAACCGGGCGCTTCATCACCATGGTCGAGCTCGTGATCGACGCGGCGGCCGGGGAGGTCGCGTGCGCGGGCGGCGGCCATCCCCACCCCCGCCTCGTGCTCCCGGATGGGACCGTCCAGCCGATTGCGGCGTCAGGGCTCGCGCTCGGGATCGAGGCGCAGCAGGAATACGAGACGGTCACCGTCGCGTTCCCGCCCGGGGCGATCGTGGTCGCGTACACCGACGGGGTCGTCGAGGCGCGGCTCGACGGTGAGCTCTTCGGGACGGAGCGCCTCGACGCCGTGCTCTCGGAGCGGCGCGCGGAGCCTCCGCAGGAGATCGCCGAGGCCGTGCTCGCCGCCTGCCGGGAGTGGACCGGAGGCGAGCTCGGCGACGACGTCGCGCTGGTCGTGATCAAGCGGTCCGAGCCGCAGCAGTGAAGCACTCGCGCGGGGCGCTGGCGGCGCTCGTCTTCGGCGCCGGCACCGGCTCGCTCGCGACCGAGATCGCGGCCTCCCGGCTGCTGGCGCCGTACTTCGGCTCGTCGACGATCGTCTGGGCGAACCTGATCGGGATCGTCCTCGCCGGTCTCGCCCTCGGCTACTGGCTGGGCGGCCGGCTCGCCGACCGGCGCCCGGAGCCACGGCTGCTCGGCGCCATCGTGCTCGCCGCGGCGATCTGGGTCGCGATCACGCCCTTCGTGGCGCGGCCGTTCCTCGACGCAGCGGTCGGCAACCTCGACGACGCTTCCGCGGGAGCCGTTCTCGGGTCGTTCTTCGCCGTGCTGCTCCTCTTTGCGCCTGCCGTGGTGCTGCTCGGAATGGTGTCGCCGTTCGCGATCCGGCTGGCGATCACGGACGTCGCCTCCGCGGGCGCGGTCGCGGGACGCTTCTATGCGCTCTCCACCGCCGGCTCGCTCCTCGGCACGTTCGTGCCCGCCCTGATCTCGATCCCGCTCGCCGGGACGCAGCGGACTCTGCTCGGGACGGCGGCCCTGCTTGCCCTCTCTGCCTCGTTTCTGCTCGGACGGAAGGTCCTGGTGCTCGTGGCGGCTCTCGCCGCCCTCGTGGCGCTGCCGCCGGGGGCCGTCAAACCGGAGCGGGGCCTCCTGCACGAGGAGGACTCGCTGTACCAGTTCATCCAGGTCGTCGAGCGGCCGGACGGCAGGCGACTCCTCCGCCTCAACGAAGGCGTCGCCGTGCACTCGGTCTGGCGCCGGGACACGGTGCTGACCGGTGGCGTCTGGGACGCATTCCTCGCGTTGCCGGCGTTGCTCGACCGGCCGCTGCGATCCGTCGCCATCCTCGGCAACGCCGCCGGCACGACCGCTCGTGCACTCGGCGTCTTCTACCCCGAGGCGACCGTGGACGGCGTCGAGCTCGACCCGGCGGTGAGTCGCGTCGGCCGCACGTATTTCGGCATGGACGACAACCCGCGGCTGACCGTGTACGACGCCGACGCCCGCCCGTTCCTGCGACGCACCGATCGACGCTACGACCTGATCGTCGTCGACGCGTACCACCAGCCCTACGTGCCGTTCTATCTCGCGACGCGGGAGTTCTTCCGGCTCGCGCGGGACCGGCTCCGCCCCGGCGGGATCCTCGCGCTCAACGTCGCCTCGGTACCAGGAGACCAGAGCCTCCTCGACGGCATCTCCGGGACGCTGACCCACGAGTTCGACGCCGTCGCCGTCTGGCCGGCGCTGCGGTTCAACAAGATCCTGATCGCCTTCGACGGCGGAGCGGGTCCACTCACTGACTGGCAGGGCGTGGTCGAGGACGGTCCGCAGCAGTTGCGTCCGCTTCGGGAATTGCTCGTGCGCGGCCTCCGGCCGGTGGTCGAGAAGGCGAAGCGCCCGTGGACCGACGACCGCGCGCCGGTGGAGTGGGTCACCGACCGGATGATCGTCGAGTACGCCGCTCGTGGCGGCGAGCTCGACGAGGACCTCCTCCCGACAGCTCCATGAGGCTGCTGCGGGGAGATGGGCCGCTGCTTCGCGTCGGCCACCGGGGCGCTGCGGCGCTCGCACCCGAGAACACGCTGGGCTCGTTCGAGGCGGCGCTCGCGCACGGGGTCGACGCGATCGAGTTCGACGTGCTCGACCTCGCCGGGGGGCCGCTCGTGCTCGCGCACTCGAACGACCTCGCCGAGGTCAGCCACGGCGCGGCGTCGGGTACCGTCCGCGACCGCTCGCTGACCGAGCTCCGCGAGTACGCGCCGGAGCTCCCGACCCTCGACGAGGCACTGGACTTCCTCGCCCGGCGCGACGTTGGCGTCCACGTCGACCTGAAGCTGACGACTCGGCTGGACGAGGTCGTGGAGGCGCTCGAACGGCACGGCCTCGGTGACCGCTCCGTCGTCAGCTCGTTTCACCTCGGCAGTCTCCGCGCGGTGTCGGCGCGCGGGCCGCGGATCCCGATCGGGTTCACGTTCCCGGAGGATCGGTACGGCGTCTCCCGGCACCGGGCGCTTCGCCCGGCCGTGCGGCTCGGCACGGTCGCGCTCCGACGGGCGATTGTCCGACGCGTCCCGGGGATGATCGCGCGCGCCGGCGCCAGCGCGCTGATGCTCCACTACGCGACGGTGTCGCCGGCGGTCGTGGAGCGAGCCCACCGCGCGGGAGCGGCAGTCTGGGCGTGGACGGTCGACGATCCGGCCGAGCTGGTCAGGCTCGAGGCTGCCGACGTAGACGCGGTGATCACGAACGACCCCGGCCTCTTCGAGGGCGTGGCTACACTGCCTGTGTGAGGCGAGGGCTTGCATTTCTCCTGCTCGCAGGCTGCTTGGCGGCCGGCGTGCTCTCTGCCGGGCTGCTGGTAGCGAGCCCCTCGGCGACCGCCGACGACGGCACGACCACGGGCACGACGAGCGCGCCGCCGCCCACGACGACCACGACGACCACGACGACCACGACGACCACCACTCCGACGGTGCCGCGGCCGACAACGATCGCAGCCGGGGTCACGGTTGCTGGCGAGGTGCTCGTCGGTGGCCTGTCGCCTGCCCAGGCGACCGAGGCCGTGAAGGCCTACTTTGCACGGCCGCTGACGCTGCGTCTGGGCACGCGGACGCTGCGGGTGACGCCGAAAGACCTCGGCGCGTCCGCCCACGTCGGCGACGCGATCCGCCGCGCCCGCACCGCCGCGCCCGGGGCGAACGTGCCGTTGAAAGTCGATGCTCCGCAGGCTCGGCTCGAGCGGTACGTGAGAACCCTCGCCAAGCGCTTCGACCGGCAGCCGGTCGACGCCGAGCTGCGGCTGCGGGACTCGAAGCCGTTCGTCACCAAGGAGCAGCCCGGTCGCCGGGTACGCCAGGTGCTCGCCGTGCGCGATCTCTTCCGGAGCCTGAAGACGCACGCGCGTGACCCGATCTTCCTCCGTCCGGAGGAGATCCGGCCCTCGACGACGCGCGCGACGGTCGGCGATGTGATCGTGATCCGCCGCGGCCTGAACCGGCTCTTCCTCTACGACGGGATGAAGCTGCGCCGCTCCTTCGGCGTCGCGACCGGGCAGTCCCGTTACCCCACGCCGATCGGGCGCTTCCAGATCGTCGTCAAGTGGCGCAACCCGTGGTGGTACCCGCCGGCCTCCGACTGGGCCAAGGACGCAAAGCCGATCCCGCCCGGGCCCGGCAACCCGCTTGGGACTCGCTGGATGGGGATCTCATCGCCGGCGGTCGGCATCCACGGCACGCCAGACCCCGCCTCGATCGGCTATTCCGTCTCGCACGGCTGCATCCGCATGCTGATCCCCGAGGTCGAGTGGCTCTTCAACCAGGTCGACGTCGGCACACCGGTCTACATCCTCCGTTGAGCGGCCGGCTCCGCATCGGCGCGCAGGCTGCGTCCGTTGCGCTGGTCGCAGCGCTGCTCGGGTTGCTGATCTGGAAGATCGCCCAGGGCGAGAGCGAGGTCACGTCCGAGCTTCGCAGTGGCGGCACGCCCGCCGCGCCGGCGTTCAGGCTGGAGCGACTGAACGGCGAGGGCGAGCTGGCGCTCGACTCGCTTCGGGGCAGGACGATCGTGATCAACTTCTGGGCGTCGTATTGCGGGCCCTGTAAGGAAGAAACCCCCTTGCTGCAGCAAGCCTCGAAGCGCTGGCAGGGTAAGGGCGTCGTCTTCCTGGGTGTCGACGTGCAGGACGTCCGAGGCGACGCGCGCTCCTTCCTCGCCCGGTACGGCGTCACCTATCCCAACGTCTACGACGGCAAGGGCTCGACAGTCGGCCGCTACGGCGTCACGGGCTATCCGGAGACGTACTTCGTCGACGCGGCGGGGAAGGTGCGCTATCGGATCGCCGGGGCCGTGCAGGATGCCGCGGAGATCGACGACGGGATCAAGCGCGCGCTAGCACCGGCGTGAGGCTCGTCGCCGTCGTGCTGCTCGCGGTCGCCTTGGCGGGCCCCGCGGTGGCGAGCGAGTCGAAGCCGACGTCGGCCGAGGTCGAGTCAGAGGTCGTTTGCCCCGTTTGCGACACCACGCTCGACACCTCCGACTCGCCGGCGGCACGGCGGCTGAAGGTCTACATCCGGGCGCGAATCGCCGCAGGCGACACGAAGAGCGAGATCAAGGCCAAGCTCGTCGACCAGTTCGGCCCGACGATCCTGGCGGTGCCGCCGCGCAAGGGCTTCGACTTGGTCGCGTGGCTGCTCCCGCTCGCCGGCCTCGCAGTCGGCGTGGCCGCAGTCGGCGCGCTTGCCTGGCGCTGGAGCCGCGGCAAGGGCGACGAGCCCCCTTCCGGCCGGACGCCGGGGCCGCTCGATCCTGCCCTCGAGCGCCGTCTCGACGACGAGCTCGCCCGCTTCGAATGAGCGGGAGCGCCCTGGCGGTCTCGTTCGGCGCCGGCTTCGTCTCGTTCCTCGCGCCCTGCGTCCTGCCCCTGGTCCCGGGGTATCTGTCGGCCGTCTCGTCAGTCGAGGCCGAGCGACTTGGCGAGCCTGGCGCCGCTCGCCGGGTCGTCCTCGCAAGTCTTCCCTTTGTCGCGGGCCTCGTCGCCGTGTTCGTCCTGCTCGGCGCCGGTGCCGCGGCGGTGGGGCTGTCGATCACACGCAACCAGTTCCTGCTCGAGCAGATCGCCGGCTTCGTCCTGATCGTCTTCGGGCTCGTCTTCCTCGGGCTCCTGCCGTGGCCGCAGCGGCTGCTCGGCGCCGGGCTCGTCCAGGGCGCGCGGCGGCAGGGGTCGGGGTTTCTGCTCGGCGGCGCCTTCGCCGTCTGCGCGGCGCCGTGCATCACGCCGGTGCTCGGTTCGATCCTCGTGCTCGCGGGCGACTCCGAGACCGTCTGGGAAGGCTCGCTCCTCCTTGCGGTCTACGCGCTCGGGCTCTCGGTCCCGTTCCTGATCGTTGCGGCGCTCTTCGCACCGGCGATGGGGCTCTTTCGGCGCGTGCGCGACCACTATCGCGCGATCGAAGTCGCCAGCGGCCTTCTGCTCGTCGCCCTCGGCGGCCTCCTCTTCGCAGGCGAGTTCTGGCGCCTGCGCGTCTACCTCAACCGTCTCTTCCAGTTCGCCGGCCTCGCGTAGATTCGCGGGAATCCGCTTCCGTGACCGTCGATCTTGCGCTATAGATTGCTCGTGGCGACCATCCTGCTCGCAGGGGTCGATCTCTTCTTCCGCGGGAAGCTCGAGGCGCTTCTGGACGGCCATCACCTGGTCACGAGCGACAGCGTCGACCCTCCCGACCTCGTGATCGCCGACATCGCCCGCGTCGATCCCGACGAAGTCGTCGACTCCTGGCCGGACGTGCCGATCCTCGGCTTCACGAACCACACCGACAAGGCGGGGCTCCAGCGCGCCCACACGGCCGGCTTCGACCAGGTGATCGTCAAGTCAGCGCTCGTCGAGCGCGTTCCCGAGCTCGTCGCCGAGCTAACCGCGCCGTCCGTCTGATCCTGCTCGCTAGACTCGCGGTGCCGTGACGTACATCATCGCCGAGCCCTGCATCGACATCAAAGATCGCTCGTGTGTCGACGTCTGCCCGGTGGACTGCATCCACGAGTTCGACCGGATGCTGATCATCGATCCCGAGGAATGCATCGACTGCGGTGCCTGTGAACCGGAGTGCCCGGTCGAGGCGATCTTCCCCGAGGATGCGCTGCCGGACAAGTGGGAGCCCTTCGTGAAGATCAACTACGCCTATTCCGAGGGCCCGGCGGTCGTGAACCCGCTCGTGCAGCAGTACGCAGAAGAGCACGACGTCCAGAATCCTCCGCTCGACGGCGCATAACCGCCCGCGTAGCGGGTAAGGAAGGCCTCCACGACCACCGGGAGGAACGATGCCGCAGCAGGCCTGGAGCTCCAAGCGCGAGCGTCAGTACGAGCACATCAAGGAGAATCTCGAGGAGCGCGGGACGCCCGAGGAGAAGGCGGAGGAGATCGCGGCCCGCACCGTCAACAAGGAACGAGCGCGTCAGGGTGAGGCAAAGACCTCGTCCCGGCTCTCGCGGACGGATATCTCGTCCGGGCGCCGCGGCGGCTTGCGTTCGGGGACGCGCCGCCCGAAGGGGCGCACCCGCGACCAGCTCTATGAGGAGGCGAAGCGGCTGGGGATCGACGGCCGCTCGAAGATGAACAAGGAGCAGCTCCAGCGCGCGGTTGACCGGAAGAAGAACTAGCCCTCGTGGCTAGGCTGGTGATGTGAGGCCCCGGACGCTCGACCACGTCGCCCTCTGGGTCGCCGACCGCGACCAGATGGCGGCCGCCGCAATCGATCGCCTCGGCCTGCGTGTGATCGAGCAGACCGAGCGCTTCACGCTGCTCGGCGCCGATGCGCGGCGGGGGAAGCTGACCCTCTTCGATGCCGAGGGTCCCCGCGAGCGCGGCGCACTCGTGCGGATCGGGCTGCGCGTCTCCTCGCTCGAGGGCCGCGACCCGGTCGTCGGCCTGGGCGAGGGGCTCGAGATCGTGCTCGTGGAGGCTGCGACCGACTCGGAGCTCGACCTCGACCACGTCGCGCTCGCATCGCCAGACCCCGAAGCTGCCGCCCGTGCGTGGCAGTCGCTTGGATTCGAGCCGACGGGCGACGGCCGGCTCGAGGTGGGCGGCGCCTTCCTCGAGCTCGTGCACGGAGATCCCGGCGCGCCGCAGCGGCCGCTCCTGAATCACATCGGCGTCCTCGTCGACTCGGTCGAGGAGCACCGGGCCGCCGCCGAGGTGCTCGGCGTCGAGATCGACGACCTCGTCGATGCGCCGAACACGCTCGCCCTCTTCGTTTGGGGCCCGGACCGGGTCAAGCTCGAGTACGTCGAGCACAAGCCGTCCTTCTCGCTGACCTGATTCGCGAAGACCCCTGAAGGCGCGCCCGCGGCTGAAAGCCAATCCATGCGCTCGGATCCCACATGAGCTCTCTCACCATCGCGGGTGCAGGTATGGCCGGCCTCACCGCCGCTGCCCGTGCGCGCGAGCTGGGAGCTGCGCCCGTCGTGCTCGAGAAGGGTGACCGGCCGGGGGGTTCGATGCTGCTCTCGAGCGGCGTCGTCTGGCGGCACGCCAGACTGGACGACTTCCGTGAGGACTGCCCGGAGGGCGACCCGGTGCTGCAGCGCCGCATCGTCGACGAGCTCGACGCGGCGCTCGACTGGCTCGAATCGCTCGGGGCCGAGCCACTCGAACGAGAGACCGGCAATCCCCGCACGATCGGACGCCGGTTCGATCCGCGGGCGCTCACGGACGTGCTCGTGCGCGCAGGCGGCGACGTCCGCCTCGGCGACTCGTTTCGGGACGCGCAGATTCTCGCTACTGGCGGATTCGGCGCCCGGCTCGCGCGCGATCGCGGGCTTCTGCTCCGCGCGAATCCGTGGAGCGAGGGCGACGGGCTCGCCTACGGCCTCGGGCGGGGCGCCGACCTCTCCGCGGGCATGGACGAGTTCTACGGGCGCGCGCTGCCTGGTCCGGTTGCCGAGAGCGACTACGTCTCCGCTGCGCAGCTCTACGCACGGCACGCGCTCGTGCTCGACGACGCCGGGCGCGAACTCGCCGACGCCGCCTGGCACGAGAGCGATCTGGCCCAGCGGCTGCCGGCAGCAGGCGCCTGGTACGTCGTCGACGCACGAGCGCTGCGGGAACGAGTTCGCGACCGCACCATCCAGGAGATGATCGAGGCGGCGCGGGCCGCCGGCGGAGACGTCAGGTCGGCACACGAGCTGTCGTTCGCCCTCCCCGCGTCACCGAAGCTCGTCGAGCCTCCGTTCACCGCGGTACGCGTCTACGCGGGCGTCACGCACACGATCGGCGGCCTGCGCGTCGACGAGCACGCCCGCGTGCTCGGCGAGGACGGCGGTCCCATCGCGGGTCTCTACGCCGCGGGCGCCGATGCGGGAGGCATCTTCACCGGTGGCTACGGCAGCGGTCTCGCCGCGGCGCTCGTCTACGGCCGCATCGCCGCCGAGACGGCTCTCGCCTAGCTAGGCGAGCTCTGTGAAAACGCAGCGGCGGCGGTCGCCAGGGAGGGGTGACGGCCCGATCTTGCTCACCCGCAGCCTTGCCTGACCCTCGTCTACCGTCGACCCGACGTGGGGCACGTCGCCCTCGCGCTGCCGCAGCGTCCAGCCGGACGGCGACCACACGAAGATCAGGTACTGAGGCTGCTCGTGATGCCCGTTCTCCTCCATCGGCGGCGGATTCTAGGCACTGCCGGCGTACGAGGGGAGGACAACGTGGATGGCCGTGCCGCCGTCGGGGCCGTGCTCGACCGAGAAGCGCCCGTTCAGGGTGGAGGCGCGCTCGCCGATCGCGGTCAGCGCCGCCGTCCGGCGCTCCCCCGTCCCGTTGTCGGAGACGATCGTCTCGATGTCTCCTCCCGCCGCGTCGCGGACGACGATCGAGATCCGCGACGGCGGCCCACGCCGCACCGCCTGGTTCAGCGACTCGCGGATGATCTGGTAGAGCCCGACCTGCTCCTTCTCGCCGAGCCGCGCGCCACGCTCGACGTCGATCTCGATCTGCACCTTGTGCTCCATGCCGAGCTGGTGCGCCAGCTCCGACACGGCGGCGCCGAAGCCCTGGTCACGGAGCACGACCGGCTCGATGTTGAACGAGAGGTCGCGCAGCGAGCGGATCGTCTCGCGGTGCCGCTCGAGAGCGGAGGCCATGATTCCCCGGGCCGACTCTGGCCGGCCGTCGTCGATCGCCTGCACCGCAGCGTCCAGCATCAGCGCGATCCCGGCCAGGTTCTGCACGGGCCCGTCGTGGAGGAAGAGCGCGAGGCGTCGGCGCTCGTCCTGCTCGGCCGTGATGATCCGCTCGATGAGGCGCTCGCGCTCCTGGTCGCGCTCGCTCACGCCTGTCTCCTAGTCGATGATCGCGTCGCGCAGCGCGATCGCGACCGCGTGGGTGCGCGTATCGGCCTCGAGCTTGGCGAGGATGTGTCGGACGTGGCTCTTGACGGTCTCCTGGCTGATGAAGAGCCGCCCTGCGACGTCGGCGTTCGACATCCCGTCGGCGAGCAACTGGAGGATCTCGCGCTCGCGCGAGGTGAGCATGTCGTTCTGGTCCTTGCCGGTGAGGAATGACGGCATCAGCGCCGGGTCGACGAAGCTCTCGCCGCCGGCGACCTTCTCGATCGCCCGCAGCAACGTTGCGTGCGGCGCCTCCTTGAGGATGTAGCCCTTGGCGCCCGACTCGAGGCCGCGGCCGAGCAGCGAGCGCTCGCTGTAGGCGGTGAAGATGAGCACGGCCGTCTCGGGCACCTTCTCGCGGATCAGCTTCGTCGCCTCGAGACCGTCCATCCCGGGCATGCGCACGTCCATGATCACGACTTGCGGCCGGCGGCGCTCCACCAGCGCGACCGCACCGGCGCCGTCCGAGGCCTCACCGATCACCCGCACATGCGGCGCGCGCGACAGCGAGAGCCGCAGCCCTTCGCGCACGACCTCGTGATCATCGACGATCAAGCAGGTGATCTCTTCGGGCATTGCCGCTGAAGTGTATTGGGGAAATCGGCGCGCGCGGCCTCAGAGGCCCAGATCGAGCTGCTCCGGCTCCGGCGGCGGTGCAAGCCGTGTCGTGCGCCGGTCGCGCACGCCGTGCTCGCGCGCCAGCGCACGCACCTGCGCGCGTACCGGGTCGACCTCGGAGCGGGGAAGGTAGGTGCGCCCCGCATAGAGCTCCTCGTAGCGCTCGAGCTCCTCGGGCCAGTCCCGGGAGAGCGCCTCGAGGAAGTGCTCCTTCGTTCCGGGCCGGAGGTAGAGCAGGTTCGCCCAGACGCCGGTCGCACCGGCCGCCCGCACCGCCTTCACGACCTCCGCGAGCTGCTCCGGCCGGTCCGAGAGCCCCGGCAGGATCGGGGCCATCCCGACACTCGCCTTGATTCCGGCTTCGACGAGCTTCGTCAGCGCTCGCAGCCGCTGCCGGGGCGGTGCAGTGCCGGGCTCGGTCGTCCGCCAGACGTCGGGATCCAACGTCGGCACCGAGAACATGACTCCCACGTCCGCGCGCGCCGAGGCCTCCTGGAGCACGTCGACGTCCCGCACGATCAGCGGTCCCCGCGTGATCAGGCGGATGGGTGTGCCGGAGCGACCGAGCACCTCGATGCAGGCGCGCGTCAGCGCGTAACGGCCCTCGCAGGGCTGGTAGGGATCGGTCGCAGCTCCGATTGCGACCTGCTCCCGGCGCCACGAGGGACGCTCGACCTCCCGCGCGAGCACCTCGGCCACGTTCACCTTGACGCGGATCGAGCGGCCGTAGCGATCGTCCGAGGGTCGGTCGGCGCGCCGCTCGAACGCCCGCACGTAGCAGAACGTGCAGCGGTGGACACAACCCGTATAGGGATTGAGCGACCAGTCGAAGCCCATCCCCTTCACGCGGTTGAGCGCGCTCCGGCAGGGCTCTTCGCGGTAGTCGACCGGCATCCCAGCAGGATAGAACATATGTTCGTGCGGCGCGAGTCGTGATTGGATACGGCCGATGGACCTGCCCGCCGGCATCCGACGGATCACGACCCCGCTGCCGACAAGGCCGGGACACGTGCACTCGTACCTCCTTCCGGGAGACGATGGCTGGACGCTCGTGGACACGGGAATGGGCTTGCCCGACGCGCAGGAGGTCTGGGCGGCGGCGTTGGACGGGGCCGAGGTGGTCCGGATTCTCGTGACCCATTTCCACCCCGATCACGTCGGCGCCGCAGCGGATGTCGCCGAGCTGACCGGCGCACCCGTGCACCAGGGAGAGCTCGACTACTCGCAGTGCGTGCGAGTGTGGGGCGACCCGAACTGGGGGGAGCGGATCGCGGACTGGTTCCTCACTCACGGCGTTCCGCCCGAGATCACCCAGGCGCTGATCGACTCGGGTGACCTCTACCGTCAGTTCATCCGCTTCCAGCTCGACCCGGTGACCGTGGCCGAGGGCGACCGGCTCGACGGTTGGGAGCTCGTAGCCGCACCGGGCCACGCCGATGGGCAGCTGTGCCTGATCAACGACGGAGTTCTCGTCTCTGCCGACCATCTTCTGGGCCGGATCTCGCCCAGCGTCGGCCTCTGGCCGGAGAGCAGGCCGGACCCGCTCGGCGACTACCTCGGCGCGCTGAGGCGCACGATCGAGCTGGCCCCGACGATCGCGCTGCCGGGCCACGGCGATCCGATCGCCGACCCGGTCGCCCGAGCGCACGAGCTGCTCGAGCACCACCGTGAGCGCCTGAACTTCACCGAGGCGTCGCTGACCGAACACCCTCGCACGGGCTACGAGGTTTCGTTCGACCTCTTCGGCGCCGAGCTGAACCCCGCCTCTCGCCGGTTCGCGGTGGCGGAGACGCTCTCCCATCTCGAGCGGCTCGTCCTCGAGGATCGCGCTGAGCGGCGCGAGGACGTCGGCGCGGTTGCCTATACTGCGCGCCAGCTTGGACGACGAGCTTCCTAGTACGCACGCCTCGCCGGCGGGTGAGGCATGAGCGACTTCCTTCGAATTCTCGCGATCTTCCTGCTCGTCTTGGGGAACGCGGTGTTCGTCGCGGCCGAGTACGCCCTCGTGACGGCTCGGCGGACGCGGCTCGAGCCCGAGGCGGAGGCCGGCAGCCTCAGGGCGCGGGCGGCGCTCGACCTGATGGAGCACCCGGTCCGGTTCATCAGCACCGTCCAGATCGGGATCACCGTGTTCGGGATCGCGCTGGGCGCCGTCGGCCAGCCGCTGCTCTCCGGCTACTTCGATCCGTGGCTCTCGCACGGGCTCGCCTACGCGCTGGCCTTCCTGATCCTCACCTACCTCAGCGTCATGCTCGGCGAGCTCGTGCCGAAGGCGATCGCGCTGCAGAAGGCAGAGTGGATCGCGAAGACGCTCTCGTTCCCGCTCGGAATCCTGCAGCGCATCACGGCCCCGTTCGTGTGGCTGCTGCAGATCTCCGCGAACGCAATTACGCGTCTGTTCGGCGTCACGCCGGCGCCTGCCGGCGAGCTCGCGCACACCGAGGAGGACATCCGGCACATCGTGGCGGGCGCCGAGGACGCGGGCGTGATCGCGACCACCGAGGAGGAGATGCTCTACAAGGTCTTCGACTTCGCGGACAAGGAAGTCCACGAGGTGATGGTCCCGCGACCGCAGGTCGTGGCGATCTCGATCTCGATGCCGACCGAGGAGGCGCTTGCGGCCCTGCTCGAGTCGCCGTACACGCGCTATCCCGTGTATCGCGATTCGCTGGACGAGATCGCCGGGATCCTCCACGTCCGCGACCTCTTCTCGGCGCTGCACGACCGCGGGATCGCGAACGTCAACCTGCCAGAGCTGCTGCGCCCGGCCTACATCGTCCCCGAGACGAAGGACCTGGCGGCGCTCCTCGCGGAATTCCGCAAGCAGAACCAGCACATGGCTATCGTCGTCGACGAGTACGGCGCGATGCAGGGGATCGTCACCCTCGAGGACCTGCTCGAGGAGATCGTCGGCGAGATCGAGGACGAGTTCGACCTGCCCGACGAGTCCGTCGAGCGGATCGACGAGACGCACATCCGCATCGACGGCACCTTCCCGATCGACGACTTCAACGAGCAGTTCAAGACCGAGCTCGAGGTCGAGGACTACCACACGATGGCCGGCTACGTCTTCGGCCTGCTCGGCCGCGCGCCTGAGATCGGTGACGAGGTGGCGACGGACGGCCTCCTCCTGCGGGTCGTCGACGTCGAGGGCTCGCGGATCCAGCGGCTCGAGGTCGAGTTCCGGGAGCCCTTGCCCGACGACGAGACACTGGAGGAATAGCGATGCTCACGATCGAGCGCCCCGGCAAGATCATTTGCGTGGGGCTCAACTACCGCCGTCACGCCGAGGAGCAGGGCGTGCAGGCGCCCGAGCAGCCGATGCTCTTCGCGAAGTGGGCCACGGCGCTCACCGGCCCCGGGGATCCGATCGTGCTGCCGCCGATCTCGACGAAGGTCGACTACGAGGCCGAGCTCGGCGTCCTGATCGGCTCACGTGTGAAGGGCGTGCGGGTCGAGAACGCGCTCGAGGCCGTGCGTGGCTACCTCTGTGCGAACGACGTCTCGGCGCGGGACCTCCAGCGAGCCGACGGTCAGTTCACGCGCGCGAAGTCGCTCGACACCTTCTGCCCGGTGGGCGAGCTCGTGCCGGCGGCCGAGGTCCCCGACCCGCAGGCGCTGCGAATCCGCTGCCTCGTCAACGGGGAGGTGCACCAGGACTCGACGACGGCGGACATGATCTTCTCGGTCGCGGAGGTGATCGCTTTCGTCTCCGAGGCGATCACGCTCGAGCCGGGCGACCTGATCCTCACGGGCACGCCCGAGGGCGTCGGCCTCTTCCGCGACCCGCCCGTGTTCCTCGCCGACGGCGACGAGGTGACGGTCGAGGTCGAGGGGCTGCCCTCGTTGACGAACCCCGTCCGAGCCTAGGAGGGTTTGGCGAAACAGCGGCTGAGCCGCCGGGCCGCGCTGCTCGCCCCGAGGCCGCGTCCTCAGTCGCGCCGATAGCAGCAGCTATCGGCGCTCCCTGTGTCCTTGCCTCGGAACGAGCATCGCACCCCGGCGACGAGTGCCGTTCCGCCAAACCCTCCTAGGACCAGAACGCGTCGAAGGCGGCCGGGTCGCTCGGCAGGGCGAGCACCTCGGTGACGAGCCCGTCGCGAATCGTGAAGAGCAGCAGCTGGTCGATGTCAATCGTGCGGCCCTCCCGCTCGCCGCGAGCGCGGTAGAGGCCGGCACCGCGCTCCTCGCTCGCGAGCGCGTCCAGGAAGGTGGAGCGGTACGTGCCGTTCGTCAGCTTCGGCAGCCTGGCGAGGAAGCGGAAGATCTCGGCGCGGCCCCGGTAGGTGCCGGACATGACGCCTGCTCCGGGCACGTGCCAGACGGCGTCTTCGGCGAAGCAGTCGCGCAGCGCGAAGCCCTCCTTGTTCGCGAAGGCCTCCATGATCCGGCGCACCAGGGCCCTATTGGCCTCGATGTTCATCGGCCCTCCGCCCAGCGGTCGAGCAACCCGGCCACGTGGCGTCGTTGCGCCTCGGTGAAGTCCATCTGCGCGAGCAGCCGCCGGGCCTCGGCGGGGTCGTCGTTCGCGACGGCCGCTTCGAGGCGCTCCCGCCACGTCGTCGGCTCGCGGAGCTGCCTGCGGAGCCAACGAAGGAGGCTGACGCTTGCCTGGTCCGTCATCGAGCAGGCAGGCTACAAGGATGAAGGAGATCCTTCCCGAGATCGAGCGCTGGCAGCAGGCCGGTGAGCAGGTCGTCGTCGCGACGGTGGTGGCGAACCGCCGGACCGCTCCCCGGCCGGTCGGGTCGAGCCTGGCGATCTCCGAAAGCGGCCAGCTCTGCGGCTCCGTCTCGGGCGGCTGCGTCGAGAGCGACGTCTTCGAGCAGGCGCAGGAGGTCTTCGCGAGCGGGGAGCCCAAGCTGATCTCCTACGGCATCTCGGACGAGCAGGCATGGAGCGTGGGGCTCCCCTGCGGCGGCGAGATCGACGTGTTCGTCGAGCGGCTGTGATCCAGCGGCTGCTCGGGCTGCAGCGCGAGGGCGGCAGCGCCGTCCTGCTCACGGTCGTCGAAGGCGAAGGAATCGGCTCGAAGCTCCTCGTCGTCGAGGGCGGCGAGACGCTCGGCGACGGGCCTCCCGAGCTCGTCGCTCACGCGGACGACTTGATCCGTGGCGCACGCAGCCGCATGCTCGAGCTCGAAGGGCGGAAGGTCTTCGCCGAGGTGTACGGACCACCGCCGCGCCTCTTCGTCTACGGCGCCGTCGACACGGCCGAGGCGCTGGCAGCCGCGGCGAGGCAGCTGGGCTGGCGGACAGTCGTGGCCGACGCGCGCGCGAAGTTCGCGACGCCCGAGCGGATCCCGAGTGCCGACGAGCTGCTCGTGGTCTGGCCGGAGGAGGCCTTCGCGCAGGTCGCGCCCGATCACGCGACGGCGATCGTCGTGCTCACTCACGACGACAAGTTCGACTTACCGGCCCTCGAGCTCGCGCTGGCGAGCGGCGCGTTCTACATCGGGTTGATCGGGGGGCGGCGAAATCAGGAGCGCAAGCGTGAGCTGCTTCGAGAGGCAGGTGTGGACGAGGAGGCGCTGCAGCGGATCGCGGGGCCGTGCGGCCTCGACCTCGGGGCGGAGACTCCGGCAGAGGTTGCGCTCTCGATCCTGTCCGAGGTGCTGGCGGCCCGGAACGGCCGTGCCGGCGGCTCGCTGCGCGGGTCCAGGCAACGAATCCACGCCGAGGCGGAGTGAGGACCAAGGCGGCAGTGATGTTCGAGGCCGGCCGGCTCGAGCCGCGGGAGCTCGAGCTCGAGGAGCCGCGTCCGGGCGAGGTCGTCGTGCGGATGAGCGCTGTCGGCGTCTGCGGCACCGACCTGCACTCCTACAAGGGCGAGTGGAACCGGCCGACGCCGATCGTGCTCGGACACGAGGGCGCGGGTGTCGTCGAGGCCGTCGGCGCCCAGGTGGACGGCGTGCAGACGGGGGACCGGGTCGTCCTCTCGTGGGCGCCTGCCTGCGGCGAGTGCGGCTCGTGCCGGCGCGGCCGTCCGGCCGCCTGCGGCCCGCTGTCGTCGGCGATCGGGCGCGGCACGCTGCTCGACGGCAGCACGGGGATCTCCCTCGACGGTGAGACGGTCTACCGCGGCACCGCGACCGGTGCCCTCGCCGAGCGGGTCGTCGTGGCGGCGGGCGCGGCGATGCCGCTGGGCGACGACGTGCCGTTCGAGCAGGCGGCGCTGCTCGGCTGCGCGGCGCTCACGGGCGTCGGCGCCGTGCTGAATGCAGCCCGCCCCGAGCCCGGCTTCACCGCGCTCGTGATCGGCGCCGGGGGTGTCGGCCAGTTCGTCGTCCAGGGGGCGGTGGTCGCCGGCGCGGCCGAGATCCTCGTCGTCGACCCGGTCGAAGGGCGACGCGACCAGGCCCTCTCACTCGGCGCGACAAGGGCGTGCGCGCCCGACGACCTGCGCGAGTCGATGCGCGAGCTCGACCCGGAGGGCGTCGACTACGCCTTCGACGCCGTCGGCGCCCCCGCGACGACGAAGCTCGCGCTCCGCTGGACGCGGGCCGGGGGCACCGCGGTCGTCGTCGGCCTGCCCGCCGGGGGCGAGAAGCTCGAGCTCGACCCGTTCGAGTTCTCGAATCGCGAGAAGACCTTGACGGGGACGATCTACGGCTCCGAGGACCCCACCGTCGCGCTGCCGCGGCTGCTCGAGCTCGTGCGCTCGGGGCAGCTCGAGCTGGCGAGCCTCGTCGGCCCGTCGTTCCCGCTCGAGCGCGCCGACGAGGCCTTCCGCGCGAGCCTCGCGGGCGAGCCCGGCCGCGTGCTCGTGACGCCGTGAGCGGCTGCTCCGTCACTATCCTCCCGGAGTGACCTCGCTCTCGCTGTACGAGGACCTGCTCGCGCCCGGGGAGAAGCTCGAGCTCGCCGCAGGCGGGCGCATCGTCTTCGTCGCGTCCGGCGAGCTGGCGACGTTGCACGCCGGCGCCGCCGCCTTCGGCGCCGACGAGGCCGCCCTCGAGGCGGGCCTCGACGGCGCCACCGTGCTCCGCTGGGAGTTGACGGAATGGTCGGTCGACGACTCGAAGCTCTCGGCCCCCCTCGAGCTGGACCCCTGGGGCGACTATGCGATGCGCTGCGAGCGTGACGCCGGCCCCGCTGCCGGACCCGGGATCGGCTGCGTCCTGCGGGGAGAGCTGTCCGTCGACGGTGAGGTCGTGCAGCCGTTCGGCGCGTTCGTCGAGCCGGCGGACGTCTCGGGCCGCGGCTCCTTCGTGCGGGTCGTCCTCGTGCCGGCGGAGGAATCGAATGGCGAGACGCTCGCGCAGGGGGCGCTCCACCTGTGACGAAGGGGGCCGGGATGAGGATGCGACTGCTCGCCCTCGTGGCGCTGACGCTTGTGGCCGCCGGCTGCGGCTCGGGAGGCTCCGACAACGCCGCCGCGCCGGCGCCGGCCACCGTCACGGTGACCGAGACGACGACGGCGCCGGTTGAGACCCAGACGCAGCCCGAGGTCGAGTGCTCGACCGCCGGCCTCCGACTGACGCTCCCCGACGAGAAGCTGCCGGCGGAGGTCGCCGACGTGCGGAAGCGCGTCTTCGGCGCCGCGCTCGCGTGCGACTACGAAGAGCTCGAGCGGATCGCCCTGGAGAAGGGCGAGGGGTTCACGTTCAGCTACGGCGGCGGCGACTCCGCCGCGGCGTACTGGCGGCAGCTGGAGGAGAGCTCGACGGTGGAGCCCAAGCCGATGCGCGCGCTCGCGACGATCCTGACGATGCCGTACACCCGTAACGAGACCGGCTCCTACGCCTGGCCGACCGCCTACAGCGAGAACCCGACCGACGAGGCCTGGCAGTCGCTCGTCGACTCCGGCCTCTACACGCAGGAGCAGATCGACTCGATGAAGGCAGGCGGGATGTACCTCGGCTACCGGACTGCGATCACCGCCGACGGCGATTGGCAATTCTTCGTCGCCGGCGACTAGCTAGAAGTACTTGACGAGCTTGGCGCCGTGACCGCAGTCGCGGTGCTTGACGCCGCAGTGGCGGCAGTCCCAGTGCTCCCAGACGATCCACTTCAGGTGCTGGAGCTCGAGCGCGATCAGCGCCACGCACCAGAGCAGGATCTGTCCGTCACTCATCCTGTCTAGGTTGTCGGCCCGGGCGGGGGCTGCGCAATGGGCCGTGCGGCCGGTTCTCACGGACCGCAGGACCTAGGAGGGTCGGCGGAGCGGCCCGGCGGCACAGCCGGTGTTTCGTCAAACCCTCCTAGTCGATCCGCTCGTAGGCGGGCAGCGTCAGGAACTCGACGAAGTCGTCACCCAGTGCCACCTGTTCGAAGAGGGCGCGTGCCTCGCCGTAGTCGCCGTCGAGCTTGCCGACCTCCTCTTCGATCGCACGCTCGACGTCCGCGCGGTCGACTCGGCCATGCCGGAGCCACTGCCAGACCTGCGAGCGTGAGATCTCGGAGGTGGCTGCGTCCTCCATCAGGTTGAAGATCGCGACCGCGCCCGAGCCCTGCAGCCACGCCGCGAGATACTGGACTCCGACCGAGACGTTGTTGTGCAGCCCCTCCTTCGTGATCTCACCGGGTGTAGAGACGACGTCGAGCAGGTCGGTCGCGGTCGAGCTGACGTCCGGCCGCTGGCGGTCGACCTGGTTCGGCCGCGCGCCGAGGACCCTGTCGAAGATCGCCATCGCCACCGGCACGAGATCGGGATGCGCGACCCAGGTCCCGTCGAAGCCCTGGCCGGCTTCCCGCTCCTTGTCCTCGCGCACCTTTGCGAGGGCAACGTCGTTCACCTCCGGATCGCGGCGAGAGGGGATGAACGCAGCCATGCCACCCATGGCGTGCGCGCCGCGGGCGTGGCACGTCTTGACGAGCAGCTCCGTGTAGGCCCGCATGAACGGCACCGCCATCGTCACGGCCGAGCGGTCGGGCAGAACGAACTCGGGCCGGTGGCCGAGCTTCTTGATCACGCTGAAGATGTAGTCCCAGCGGCCCGCGTTCAGCCCGGCCGAGTGCTCGCGCAGCTCGTAGAGAATCTCCTCCATCTCGAAGGCGGCGAGGATCGTCTCGATCAGGACCGTCGCCTTGATCGTGCCTTGCGGTACTCGCAGCTCGTCCTGGGACCAGACGAAGATGTCGTTCCAGAGCCGCGCCTCGAAGTGGGACTCGAGCTTCGGCAGGTAGAAGAAGCGGCCGCCGCGGCCGTGGTTGCGGAAGAAGTAGAGGCCGAAGTCGAAGAGGCTCGCGGAGATCGGCCGGCCGTCGACCTCGAAGTGACGCTCCTCGAGGTGCCAACCGCGGGGCCGCACGAGCAGGGTCGCGATCTCCTCGTTCAGCGCGTACTGCTTCTCGCCGGTGTCAAGCGAGATCGTGCGCTCTAGAGCGTCGGTGAGGTTGACCTGGCCCTCGATGCAGTTCTGCCACGTGGGCGAGTTCGAGTCCTCGAAGTCCGCCATGAACATCTTCGCGCCGGAGTTGAGCGCGTTGATCACCATCTTCCGGTC
>JAWVCV010000303.1:0-5602 GCA_033858115.1 Gaiellaceae bacterium | reverse complement strand
ACGAGGTCGGTTGGCGAACCGAGTTCGTGGTCGACCGCTTGGCGACACCGCCGGCGTTGACGACCGAGCTCGTCGACAGTGCGAGGCGCGAGCTCCTCGCCCGCGACTGGGATCTCGCACTCGTCATCACCGACCTGCCCCTGCGGCTCGGCAGCCGTCCGGTCCAGCGTCATGTCAGCCGGACGCACGGCGTGGCGCTGGTGTCCCTTCCGGCGCTCGGGCCTCTACGCCTCGCCCGCCGCCTCCGACGCACCCTCCACGAGCTCGTCGGCGAGCTCGTGGGCGAGGATCAGGGGCTTCTCTCCGCGGACGCGGTGGTCGGCAACCTGAGGCTGCTGGTCGGGATGGTGCGAGCGAACCGCCCCTGGCGGTTGGCTGCGCAGCTCTACGGCGTCCTCGCGGCCGCTCTGGCAGTCAGTGTCTTCGGTGCCGTCACGTCGGATGTCTGGCGGCTGGCGGCTGCGATGGGCTGGGGCCGCCTCACTGCGCTTGCCCTGGCCTCGACTGCGGTGACGATCGTCGCCGTCATCGCTGCGCACGAGCTCTGGGAGCGCGCGCCCGATCCGCGCGTGCGCGACCAGGTGCTCCTCTTCAACGTCGCCACGGCCCTGACCGTGACGATCGGGATCGTGACGCTCTACCTCGCTCTCTTCGTCGTCGTCCTGGGCGGGGCCGAGCTCGTCGTGCCGGAGCCGCCGCTGGCGGACGCGCTCGGACGGCCCGTCGGGTGGGTCGACTACGTCAAGCTCGCGTGGTTCATCGCCTCGTTCGCCACGATCGGCGGCGCCCTCGGCACGGCGCTCGAGTCGGATGCCGTCGCTCGCGAAGCCGCCTATGCCGGCCGGCCCGCCGTGGCGGCCGCGCCTCGGCAAGGTGTTTGAGCGCGTCCGCCCGGGAGATGATCGGCAGCATGGAGGTCCGGATCGCGCCGTGCGCGAGGACCGAGCGGCCGCGGCTGTACGAGCTGGCTCGCGCCGCCTTCGACGATCGTCCCGAGTGGGATGCGTTGGGGGTTCTCGACGTGCTCTCGCGCGACCGGGTGTTCGTGGCGCTGCGCGGCGGACGTCCGGCCGGCTACCTGGCTCTGAGCCGCGCCGAGGACGGCTCCGTGGTGGTCGACCAGCTGCTGGTCGCCGGCGGCCACGAGCGCCGTGGAATCGGCCGCCGCCTGCTCGAGTACGCCGAGGGGTATGCCCTGCTCGCGCAGGCGCGTGCGTTACGCATCCTTGTCGAGGAGGACAACCTGCCGGCGCGCGACTTCTACGGGCGCTGCGGCTTCCGGAGCGTGCAGCCCGAGGTCGTGGAGCTGGCCCTGCCGCAACGCTCGCGGCCCGGGGGAGCGCCGTGGCTGAGCTAGCGGGAGCTCTGGGCGAGCGCGCGCCGGCCGCGAGCGGTGACGCCGAAGTTGACGTCGATCAGGCCGTCCGCGAGCAGCTCGGACGCAAAGTCCCAGGGTGGTGACCCGCCCTGTTCGAGAAAGTCTTCGAGCGCGCCGAGCGCTTCGTCCGAGACGCTGAACGTCTCGGTGAAGAGATCGTCGTCGAGTCTGAGCCGGAGCGGCGGCACCGTCGCCGCGAGGTCCTTGTCCGCCACGACTCGCAGCTCGAGCTTTCCGTCGATCTCGACGGCGAGCGTGTCGTCCGGGGCTCGCCGGACGACGGCCACCGAGCCGGCGTCCGAGACCCCCGCGAACAGAAGGGGGCGGATCGCGGGGGGCTGGGTCGGCGGCGGCGCATGGTGCTCTAGGTAGTCGTGCCACTCCTGGCGTAGCTCTTCGTCACGCACCCATTCCTCGAGCAGGCGGTCGATGCGCTCCCGCACGTCGATCAGCTTCTCCTCGACATGACGGCGCGCCGAGGAGCCGCGCGGCTCCTCCTGGTGAGTCCGCTGAAGATGGTGGTAGTGCCGGACGAGGGCATCGAGCTCCTCCCGGAGTGGGACGGTCGCGTCGCGTGTGCGCCTGGCCACGCTTTCAGCCTTCTCGACTGGGGGGCGAATGAAACAGGCAATTCGCGAAGTGGTTGGACGTAAGCTGCGGACATGGAAGCCCGTGAGGAGCCCGGGCGGGAATCCGCCCGCGAACGAGCGGCCGAAACCGCCGAAAGGTTCCTCGCGAACCTGGAGACGGTCGTCCGCGGCAAGCGGGAAGAGATCCGGCTCGTGCTCGCCGCCCTCGTCTGTGGGGGGCACGTGCTGATCGAGGACGTCCCCGGCACCGCCAAGACGGTGCTCGCCCGCGCGATCGCCGGATCCGTCGAAGGCGCGACGACGTCCCGCATCCAGTGCACGCCCGACCTGCAGCCGACCGACGTGACCGGGCTCGCGATCTACGACCAGCGCAGCCGCGACTTCGAGTTTCGCGCAGGCCCGATCTTCGCGAACGTCGTGCTGGTGGACGAGATCAACCGGGCGATGCCGAAGACGCAGTCGGCCCTCCTGGAGGCGATGGCCGAGCGCCAGGTCACGGTCGACGGCCGCACCCGGCAGCTGCCCGAGCCGTTCCTCGTGCTCGCAACCGAGAACCCGATCGAGCACGAGGGGACGTTCCCGCTTCCGGAGGCTCAGCTCGACCGCTTCTTCCTGCGTACCTCTCTCGGCTACCCGGACGTCGACGACGAGCGGCGGATCGTGCTCGAGCAGCGGCACGGCCACCCGCTCACGGGCCTGCAGCCCGTCGTCGGGATCGAGGACGTGGCAGCGCTCTCGCTCGCCGTCGAGGACGTCTATCTCGACGATCTCGTCCTGAACTGGATCGTCGATCTCGTTCGGGCGACGCGGACGGCCGAGGGGGTCGCCGTGGGCGCATCGGTGCGCGGCACGCTGGCGCTGGAGCGCGGCGCACGTGCGTGGGCGCTCCTCCACGACCGCGACTTCGTGGTGCCCGAGGACGTCGAGCATCTCTTCCTGCCGGTGCTCGCGCACCGGCTCGTCTTCACGCCGAGCTTCCTCGTGGAGGCGCGGCAGAACGGAAGCGCGGCCGCGCTGGAACGCTTCCGCGCCGGCTGCTTTGCCGTGGCCCCGCGGCCGGATCCCGAGTCCGGCGGCAGTCGGGAGCGGAGCCTCGGCTAGCGCGCTCGAGCCCACCTTCCCGCTCATCGCCAGGCACCGCGTCCTCGGTGCGGCGTTCGGAGGGCTGCGCAGCGGGCGCCGCGGCTTCGGCTCGGATGTGGTCGGCTCCCGGCTGTACCGGCCGGGCGACACGGTCCATGCAATCGACTGGGGTGCGTCCGCGCGCCTCTCGGCCGCCAGCGGCTCGGATGAGTTCGTCGTTCGGGAACGCTTTGCCGAGGAGGCTCCGCGCGTGATCCTCCTCCTCGACCGGCGCCCGGCGATGGCGCTCTACCCGGCTCCGTGGCCCTGGCTCGACAAGGCGGCCGCGCAGCGCGCCGCCGCGCGGCTGGTCGTCGAGAGCGGCCTGCACTCGCACGGGCTCGTCGGCGCATTCGAGCTGGGCGGCGACGGCCCGCGCTGGGTCTCGCCCCAGGCGCGGGCCGGGCGCTGGCTCCTCGACTCCGGCCCGTTGGCGGACGCGCCCTTCGACGCCCGGGAGAGCGCCGCTTCCGCCCTGGAGCACCTCTGGGCCTGGCACCGGCGCGCCGTCCCGCCGGGCAGCTTCGTCTTCGTCTGCTCCGACTTCCTCTCGCCACCCCGGGAGGAGCTCTGGCTCCTGGCTCTCGAACAGCGGTGGGACGTCGTGCCGGTGGTGATCCAGGATCCGGTCTGGGAGGCCGGCTTCCCCGACATCTCCGGCGTCACCATGCCGTTCTCCGATCCGCAGACCGGCGCGATCGTGGAGGCCCGGTTGAGCCGCCGCGAGGCGCGGGAGCGCCGCCGGGCGAACGAAGAGCGCCGCGAGACCCTCGTCCGGACGCTCGGGCGGCTGGGTCTCGACCCGGTCATCCTCTCCAGCGCTGACCCGCAGGACGTGCTCGCCGCCTTCACGATCTGGGCCGAGTTGCGTCAGTTCGCCGAAGCGGGGAGATCGTGAGGCCGCGGATCGCCCTCGTCGCCGCCGCCGTCGTGGCGGTCCTCGCGGCCGGGGCCGGGGTCGCGCTCCTGCGCGGCGAAGCGGAGCATCCCGCCCGTCCGTTCCAGGCCGACGGCCGGCTCTCGCCCGGGGTCGTGCGCTTCGGCGACGCCGTTCGGGCGACCCTGACGCTCGCAATCGACCCCACCCGGGTCGAGCGAGGCAGCGTGAGAGTGAAGACCGACCTGGCTCCCTTCAATCTCGCCGGCCCGGCCGCGCGCGCAACGATCGAACGCGGCGGGATGGTCGAGATCCGGCACGTCTTCCCGCTGCTCTGCCTGCGGGCCGCGTGCTTGCCGCGGGAGCCCGGAGCGACGCGGACGTTCTCGCTTCGAGCCGTGATCCAGTACCGCCTCGACGGACGCGAGCGGACTGACGTGGCCGAATTTGGCAACCTGGCCCTCCGCAGCCGGCTGGCGCCGCAGGACGTGAGCCAGCCCGCCTGGCAGGTCGCTCTCTCACCACTCGACCTCGACGCATGGCTTCCTCCGGCGCTCCTCGCGGCTCTGTTGGCCGCCTTCGCGCTGGCTGCTGCCGCGAGCGCGGTGTTGGTGCTCCGGTCGGGCGGGCCGGCGCAGGCGCGCGAGCCGGCGGCCGCTCCGACGGCAGGTTCCGGATTGGAGCGCGCGCTGCGCCTGCTTCGCGACGCGGTCTCGCTCGGGGGTCCGGCGTCGCAGCGCCGCGCGCTCGACCGGCTCGCGCGCGAGCTGGCCGTCGCGGAAGGCACAGAGCTCCAGGGCGAGGCGCGCCTGCTCGCCTGGTCGCGCCCCGGCCCCGTCGGCCCGCGCGTCGCACGGCTCGACGAGGAGGTCGAGGCGCTCGTGGAGAGGACGCGATGAGACTGCGGCCGATCCCGCTCGCCGAGGCGGCGACGCTTGCCGGGCCGGCGCGGCGCACCGCGGCGGTCCGCCTCGCGCTCGCGGTCGCCCTGCTCCTCGTCCTCGCGCTGGCCCTGCTCGCCGCATTCCGGAGCGACCGGCCGGCGCGGACCTTCGTCGCGCCGGGGAGGAGCGCCGTCGTCGTGCTCGACCTGTCTTCGAGCATCTCCGCGATCACGTACCGGCAGATCGAGCAGACGCTGCGCGAGCTGATCGCGACCGGCGACCGGTATGGGCTCGTCGTCTTCTCGGACATCGCCTACGAGGCGTTCCCGCCCCAAACGCCTGCGAAGGAGCTGGAGCCGCTGCTCCGCTATTTCACGCCGCTCGGGCGGGCCCGGCCCACTGTGGGCTACCCCTCCTACTCGCTCGGCAATCAGCCGTTCGCGGTCAACCCATGGACGAACGCGCTCACGGGCGGGACGCGGATCACCTCTGGCCTGCGCGCGGCGCTGGCGGCGCTTCGGCGCGACGGCGTGCGGAACGGGTCGATCGTGCTCGTGAGCGACCTCGACGACGACTACCTGGACGTACCCCAGCTGGCGGACACGTTCACGGCGATCGCCAGAGCGGACGTCGACATCCGCATCGTGGGGCTGCAGCCCTCGGACGAGGATGCGGCGCTCTTCGGGGCGCTGCTCGGCGGGCAGGACCGGATCGAGCGCGCGCAGCTGCCCGCCGTCCGGCCGTCCCGGAC
>JAWVCV010000302.1:0-4010 GCA_033858115.1 Gaiellaceae bacterium | reverse complement strand
GGCGACGAGCCGGTCGACGAGCCGACGGCCGAAGCCGATGCTGCATCGGGCGACGAGCCCGAGCCCGACCAGCCCGCGTAGCGTGCCGCGGCCGGTCGCGGTCGCGATCACCGGCGGGATCGGCGCCGGGAAGAGCGAGGCGCTCTATGCGTTCCAAAAGGCGGGCGCGGCCACGGTCTCGAGCGATGAGATCGTCCACCACCTGCTTCGCTCCGATCCGGAGGTGAAGGAGGCGATCGTGGGTGAGCTGGGGGAGGGCGTGCTCGACGACGAGGGAGTGATCGACCGCGCCCGCGTCGCGCAGATCGTCTTCGGCGATCGCGCGAAGCTCGACTTCCTCGAGCAGCTCCTCCATCCGCGCGTCGTCGCCGAGTATCTGACGTGGCGCGAGCAGCTCGGCGCGTTGCCGAGCCCGCCGGCTGTCATCGTCACCGAGGTTCCGCTCCTCTACGAGAGCGGTGGCGAGACGCGGTTCGACAAGGTGATCGTGATCACCGCGCCGTCGAAGCTGCGCGAGCAGCGGCGCCGCGTGGCGAAGGACGACCGTGACCAGCGGCTCCTCCCCGACAAGGAGAAGGTGAAGCGGGCTGACTTCGCCTATGTGAACACCGGCACGCTCGAGGAGCTCGACGAGTGGGTCGCCGAGGTGATGCGGGAGCTGACGGCATGAGGCTGGCCGTGGTGGGGACGCTCGCCGCGATCCTCGCGGCCTTCGCGGTCTATGTCCTCGAGACCGAGCCGCGCTGGTACGAGCGGCTGCGCTATCCGCTTCGCTACGAGCAGATCGTGGTCGGGCACGCGGAGAACTACCGGCTGGAGCCGGAGCTGGTCGCCGCGGTCATCTACCAGGAATCGAAGTTCGACGCGGAGGCGGTCTCCGAGTCCGGAGCCGTGGGGCTGATGCAGCTGCTGCCGGAGACCGCGCAGGGGATCGCCGACCGGACCGGTGGCAGCGGCTGGCATGAACGGGACCTCGTCGACCCGGAGCTGAACATCCGCTACGGCGCCTGGTACCTGCGCCACCTGCTCGACAAGTACGGCGACGAGAGGCTTGCCCTGGCCGCCTATAACGCGGGCCAGGCGAACGTCGATCGCTGGCGGAAGGAAGGGTCGGGCATCCAGTTCGCCGAGACGCGGCACTACGTCGACCGCGTGCAGGACCTGAAAGTCGTCTACGCCCGCGCATATCCGGAGGAGCTCGGCCCGCCCTAGGATTCGGGCATCCGCGTCGCCGGTCGCCGCGACCTAGCTCCCGAGCGTCACGGCGAGACCATGCGTGCCCAGAGGTTCTCGAGCATCCTCCGCACGGAGGGCAGCATCGCCGTGCCGCCGAAGTCGATCGCGCCCGCGGAGAAGACCTTGGCGGCGCCGGCCTCGTAATAGGTCATCTGGGCGGTGAGCCCTGGGCCGTAGATGTCGGGGATCTCGGCGAGGACGATCGTCCCCGGCGGTGTCGACGCGGTTGTCTGGTCGATCTCGATCCCGTAGCCGCCCAGCTCCTGCCCGAATGTCGCGCCGTCGCCGAGGCCGGTCCCGGCGAAGAACCACGGCGCGGTGGTGGCGGCCCGGACCACGAATGGCCTCTGAATTCGGCCGTCGTCGTTGGCCCGGTACTGGACGCCGAACAGAGCGGACTCGGGCCGGCCGACGTCCCGCCACATCCGCGTCCGGCGCAGCTGCCGCCCCTTGTTCTCGAGCTGCACGCGCCAGAAGAAGTTGTTCGCCGAGAGTAGGGCGACGTTGCCGCCGAGGGTGATGTAGTTGCGGATCAGGTCGTACTCGTGGGTCGTGACGTACTCGGTATGGCCCGGGAAGATGACGAAGTCGTAGTAGCCGAGCAGCTCCTCGGCGGTCCTGATCGTGTCGAGGTCCGTCTCGGTGAGAATGTCGGGCGTCTTGTTCGTCGCGTAGAGCCAGCGGAGGAAGCCGACGTCGTACTTGCGCCACTGCGGCGGAACGCCCCTGCGGATGAAGGCGCGGCCGAGCCGCACCGTGCTCTGGGCGCCCTTCGCGTACCAGGTGTCGCCCCAGCCGTTGCCGTCGGAGTCGCGGAAGTTGTACGCCTGCCAGGTGTTCGTGGGCATGACGACGAGGACGCGGCTGCCGGAACCGAGGGTCGTCGGCCTGATCGTGAACGGCGCGTAGCCGATGCGGCCGTCTCCGGCGGTGATCTTGACGAAGTAGACGCCGGTCGACCAGGGGCCGATGGCGTAGTTGAGCGTCGCGCGCCGGTGCCGGGCCTGCCAGGGAATCGTCACCGGCTGGTTCACGGGGACGCCGTTCATGATCGAGTCGCTGTGGGTCGGCGTGTCCTCCGGCCCGGCGCGGAAGGTCTGGAGCGTCAGCTGGGTCGCATCGGTTTCGATCGCGAGGCGGGCGGAGCTCGTCGCCAGATAGCTCTCGGCGGTGAACCCCGCGTCCACGCCGAGCATTCGCACGACGACGGAGCGCAGCTTTCGGCCCTCGCGCGCATTGTCGGCCCCGTAGGTGCGCCGGTTCCCGGCGCCGTCGGTGACGCTGATCCGGACGAGGTACGTGCGTGCGGGGAGCGACCAGTGGGGGTGCCAGGTGAAGGTGTGGGGACCGGGCTTGAGGTTCGCGGTCAGCTCGTAGATCGTCCTCGGCGAGCTGACCGTGGTGGTGACCTCGAAATGGACGAGCGCGCGCTCGTCGAGCGTGAAGTGGATCTTGGCCGACTCGCGCAGCTTGTCGCCGTTCGGCGAGATGGTCGTGAACCGCTTGTTGTCCCCCTGAAAGGGCAGCCGGCTGCGATTGCGCGCCTCGAGGCGCAGGACTCGCGGCGGGGTCTGGTCGATCCGCAGCGGGGAGGAGGCGAGCGTGGCGGCTCCGCCGACGAGCCGAAGCTCGTACCGGCCGTCGGGGACGACCCTGCCGTCGAGGCGGCCGTTCCACCTCAGGGTCAGAAAGCGGCGGCGCTGCGGCGGGACGATCCAGCCGACCCGGCGGCCCTTCGAGTTCACGAGCTGGATCCCGACGCGCGCGGCGGACGGTAGCGCGGCCTGGATGCTGAGGCGCTTCGCCTTCGGCGAGAAGTCGTAGGGGGCGACCGTCAGGTCAGCCGCGGCGGCAGCGGACGGGAACGCGAAGAGGACGGCGAGCACGATGAGCCGGCGGCGCATCCCGGGCATGCTAGATGGCGCTGCCGTCGGAGAGCCGCTACTCCGTCAGATGCCGCCAGAGGTTGTCGAGCATCCGGCGCACCGGCGGCGTCAGCACCGAGCCGCTGAAGTCGAGCACGCCCGCCGAGAACACCTTTGCTCCCTGGCCGGTCTCGTAGTAGGTCATCTGTGCGGTCAAACCGGGCCCGTAGAGGTCGGGAATCTCCGCCAGCACGATCGTGTTCGGTGGAGTGAAGACGGTCGTCTGGTCGATCTCGATCCCGTAGCCACCCACCATCTCGCCGAGCGTGCCGCCCTCGACGAGGCCCGTCCCTTCGAACAGCCACGGCGTCGCGGTCGTGTTGATCAGCTTGAAGACAGCCTGCCGCGAGCCGTCGTCGTTCGCCCGGTACTGCGTCCCCATGAACGCCGACTCGGGCCGCCCGAGCTCGCGCCAGAGCTTGATCCGGCGCATCCACTGGCCCTCCTTCTCCACCTTCCAGAAGAAGTTGTTCGAGGAGAGGAAGATCAGCCGGCCGCCGAGGTCGCGGAAGCGCTGCACGACGTTGTACTCGCGCTCGGTGACGTACTCGGTGTGCCCGGGATAGATGAGGAGGTCGTAGAGCCGCCGCAGCTCGTCGCCGCTCGGGAAGGCCTCGATGTCGTCCTCGGCGAGCACGTCCGGTGTCCGCCCCGATTGCCGCAGGTACCTGAGGAACGGCACGTCAGAGCGGCGGAACGACGGTGGCGTGCCCCGAAGGCGGTAGGGACGGTTCAGGCGCACGGGCGGGCTGCCGCCGGCGTACCAGGTGTCGCCCCAGCCGTCCCCGTCGGCGTCGTCGAAGTTGTAGGCCTGCCAGGTGTTCGTCGGCATGACGACCGCCTGGCGGG
>JAWVCV010000301.1:0-3783 GCA_033858115.1 Gaiellaceae bacterium | reverse complement strand
GCGTCCGCCGCTCGGAACGCACCGACGTCGCGCGCCCGGCTCGGCGCGGCCCGGATGCCACGCCGCGCTCGACGAGCTGCTCAGCGCTCCTGAGCGGCGTCCGGCGACGCCTCCCAGAAGTCGTCGATCTTGACCGAGTCGGCCTCGTCGATCCGGCGCGACACCGCCCACATATCCACCGGCTCGTCACCCTCGTTGCGATGCGACCTCGGCGTGCGCGCAGCGACCCGCGCGACCGACCCGGCGCCGACCTCCCGCACCGCGTCGCCGAAGCGCATCGTCAACGTGCCGCGTGTGACCAGGTAGAGCTCCTCCTGGCCCTCGTGGTAGTGGCCTGTGCCCTGCTCGAAGTCACAGTGCGGCGGGACGCGGATCAGCGTCACCGCCACCTGCTCGCAGTCGAGCGCGTCGCCGAGGGGCCGGAACTCGCCGGGGACGCTGGAGCCGGCGTAGACGTCGTCGACGTCGTCCGCGCTGATGACCGTGTAGTCGCTCATGCCGGGAGTGTCACACGACGCAGGGAAGCGGAGGGGACGGCGGCGCCGTCCCCTCCGTGAATCGTTGTCCGGCTGCCGGCCTCAGGTGACGATCGAGACGCCGAGGTTCGAGGAGATCCGGCTCCACTTCTCGGCGAAGCTGGTCGAGCCGCCGCTCGCGACGTTCAGCCCGCGGATGAACACGTGGGCGCTGTCGGCGCTGTAGACGTAGAACGGCGCGCCCGAGTCCCCCGGCTGGGAGACGGGTCCGGTGTAGGAGATCACCGGCGACTTGCAGCCCGTCTGGGTGCACACCTGGGCGTTGACGCTCTGCACGGTCTGCCCGCACTGCTCGCCGGAGGTCTGGCCGCTGCGGCAGTACTGGGTGAAGCCGACGACGGGATCACCGGCGCCGTTGACGTGCTTGCCCGTGGAGCTGTTCGTCCCGCCGACGAAGATCGACGAGCCGTAGGACCCGCCGCCGATGAGCTCCATGTCGAACGACTGGAGCGGCCATGGGAGGAACGGGCCACGCTGCGTGACCGAGCCGAGCGAGAGGTTGCCGCCCGTGGTCAGGACGTTGGCGCCGACGGCGAAGCAGTGACCGGCGGTGGTGAGGAAGCGCTGGCCCGTCGGCTTCTGGACCACGAACCCGGACGAGCACACGGCGCCGCCGCTCTTGATCGAGCTGCCGCCCCAGAACGAGGGGACGTCGGCTTGACGCGAGAAGGAGTCGCGGATCGTGTCGGCCTGCTGGTCGATGAGGCTCGGGTAGTCCTTCGTCAGCGGCGCGGTGACCGACGCGGGGGCATTGGTCTTGAGCACGATCCTGCCCGTCTTGAGGTCCAGCCAGCTCGCGTAGTTGTAGTTCCTCGCCTGCGGGCTCCATGCGCGCTTCGAGACGCGCTCCTGGATCGTGTCGACGGTGGCGCTCGTGATGTTCCGGCGCACCAGTCGCGCGTCGGCGCCGACGGCGCGGTCGACAGACGCCTCGGTGAGCTTCGAGCCGGCGGAGGCGACGACGACCTGCTCGTTGCGAGCGGCGTCGTAGTAGGAGCCGAGCGCGTGATTCGCCGTCGCGAGCCTGCTCGCCCGGGCGGCCGCGGCGTCCGGGGCGATCGCGCCCGGGCCGCTCGAGGGAGGCTTCGCCGGCTGCTTGACGTCCGCGGCGTGAGCCGCGCCTGCGCCGGCGAACAGCGACACGGCTGCTGCCACCGCAGCCGTTGTGGTGAGGGTGCGTGAGGTTCTCATGCGGGACAGAGGGACGTGGGGGCGCCCTGATACACGCCCCGCGATCTGGCAGAGTGCGGAGCGAGACGAAGCGTCGAGAGGAGCCGTCACATGGTCGCGCGCGTCACCCACGTCAAGGTCGAGCCGGAAGACGTCGAGGAGGCGGTGCGCTTGTTCGACGACTCGGTCATCCCCGCCGCCGAACAGGAGGAGGGGTTCATGGGCGCGCTGCTGCTCACGCGCGAGGACGGCCACGCGCTCGTGGTCGACCTGTGCGACACCCTCGAGCACATGCGGGCCAACGAGCGCAGCGGCTTCTACCAGACGCAGGTGGCCAAGTTCGCCGGCAGGATCGTCGGCCGGCCGGGCCGGGCGTTCTACGACGTCGCGGTCGCCAAGGGCGTCCACGGCGGGCCGGAGCTGCTGCGTAGCGCGGGCTGAGCCAGCCAGGGCCGGCTCCTCCCCCAAACGCATGCGCCTTGCTCCATATCCACCGAGCTGAACGCGCCGACGCCCTGATCGAGGCGCTCGGCCGGCTGCTGGCCGAGCCGCTGGCCGACCCGTTCGCGCCCGACGTGATCGCCGTCCCGACCCGCGGGATGGAGCGCTGGCTGTCGCAGCGGATGTCGGCGAGCCTCGGCGCGACGCCGGGCCGCTCCGACGGCATCTGCGCCAACGTCGAATTCCCGTTCCCGCGCCGGCTCGCGAGCGACGCCGTCGCGGCCGCCTCGGGGATCGATCCCGAGAGCGACCCGTGGCTGCCCCAGCGCGCCGTCTGGCCGCTGCTCGACGTGGTCGGCGAGTGCCTGCACGAGCCGTGGCTGGGCAGCCTCGCGAGGCATCTGGGCGACGAGGACGACGCCGACCGGCGCGCGCGGCGCTTCGCGACCGTCCGCCACCTCGCCGAGCTGTTCGACCGCTATGCACTGCACCGTCCCGAGTTGGTGTGCGGCTGGGTCCGAGGCGAGGTCGACGTTCCTGACGAGGCCACGTGGCAGGCCGAGCTCTGGCGGCGGCTGCGGGAGCGGCTGGCCGAGCCGAGCCCCGCCGAGCGGCTGGAGCCGGCGTGCGAGCGGTTGCGAGCCGACCCGTCGCTCCTCGATCTCCCCGAGCGCATCTCGCTCTTCGGCCTCACACGGCTGCCGACCGGGCACCTCGACGTGCTGCGCGCCCTCGCAGCCGGCCGCGACGTGCACGTCTTCCTCCTGCACCCCTCGCCCGCGCTGTGGGAGAAGCTCGACGGCATGCCGCCGGTCGTCCGGCGTGCCGAGGACGGCACCGCGGCGGTCCCAGGGAATCGGCTGCTCGCCTCCTGGGGGCAGGACGCGCGCGAGATGCAACTCGTGCTCGGGGCGCACGAGCACGTCGGCCACCACCACCCGGTCGCATCGGGGGACGACACGCTGCTCAGCCGCATCCAGGCGGACGTCCGCGCCGATCGCGCCCCGCCCGGCGTGCCGCTGCCCGGCCGGCCCGACGCCCGCCCGCATCTGGACCCTGCCGATCGCAGCGTCCAGATCCACGCGTGTCACGGTCGCGCGCGCCAGGTGGAGGTCCTGCGCGACGCGATCCTCCACCTGCTCGACGAGGACGACACGCTGCAGCCACGCGACGTCATCGTGATGTGCCCGGACATCGAGACGTTCGCTCCGCTGATCCAGGCGACCTTCGCCGCCGGCGAGGTCATCGAGGACGACGAGCTGGAGCCGCTGCCCGCCGAGCTGCGGCCGACGGATCTGCGCGTCCGTCTCGCCGACCGCTCGCTGCGCCAGACCAATCCGGTGCTCGGCGTTGTCGCCCAGCTGCTGGACCTCGCCGCGAGCCGCCTGACCGCGTCGGACGTGCTCGACCTCGCGGACCGCGAGCCTGTGCGCCGGCGCTTCCGCCTGGAGGACGAGGACCTCGCGCGGATCCGCGACTGGGTTGCCGAGAGCGGCATCCGCTGGGGCCTCGACGCGGCCCACCGCGCCCCCTACCGGCTCGCGGACCTGACCGCCGGGACCTGGAAGAGGGGTCTCGACCGCGTGCTCGTCGGCGTCACGATGACGGAGGAAGGGCACCGTCTCTTCGAGGGCGT
>JAWVCV010000300.1:0-5384 GCA_033858115.1 Gaiellaceae bacterium | reverse complement strand
CTGGGAGGCGTCCCATCCGGACTGGAAGCCGGGGGAGGACTGGGGCCCTGTGGTCTCGTCCTACGCGATCGACGACGGCGAGCGGCTGCTGCTGTTCGATCCGCTCGCTCCTCCGAGCGAGATCGACGGGCTTGTGGCCGACCGCGAGACGGCGATCGTGCTGACGTCTCCCTGGCACGCGCGTGACGCGCAGAGCCTGGCGGAGCGACTAGGCGCGCCGCTCTACGTGCCCCCGCCGGACGAGGGAGACCCGAACCCGGTCGAGGGACAGGTGTTCAGGGCAGGCGACCGGCTGCCGGTCGGGGTCGAGGTGTTCCCGGGGATGGAGCCGAACGACCTCGTGCTCTGGGTCGCGAGCCGCCGGGCGATCGTCGTCGGCGACACGCTCATCGACCGCGGCAACGGCCTCGAGTTCCCGGTCGACTGGGCGGACAGGGGCGTCCCGGCCGAGCAGATTCTCGAGGGGTTGCAGCCGCTGCTCGAGCTGCCGGTCGAGCTCGTGCTCCCCACGCACGGCACGCCCGGCGACCGAGCCGTCTTCGAGCGCGCGCTCTCCTGACGCCCGCGAAGGGTTCGCACGGCGAGAGCTGCTGTCAGCCGTTGTAGGAGCCGCTGCTCGCGACGGCGGTCGAGCCGGCAGACGCCGCAGTCATGGAGTCGCCGGCGAGCAGGTGGACGACGAAGGCCGCGAAGAGCAACAGCCCGGGATCGATCGCGTGAGGGTCGGCGAGCGTGATCTTGACCGGGCGCCGGCCCCAACCCTTCGCGTCGAGGCGGGCGAGGTCGCGATCCTGCTCGCTCAGCGCGTAGCGTTCGCGCAGGCCGACCGGCTCCAGCACGAGCTCGCGAGCGCCCCAGCGGAGCTTGCCGCCGCGGCGGATGCTCTTCGGCGTGAACTCGCCCACGACGGCACCGGTCTCATCCGTCGCCTGTATGGCCCGCTGCCAGAAGCCCCGCCGGGCGAAGCCCCAACGGCGCCCGTCTGCCTCGGCGGTCGCTTTGCGGCCGGACCAGCCCTCCAGCCGCACTGCGCCGACTCCGTCGAGGAGATAGAGGCGGCGATCCGTCGGAGCACGTGTGAGCTCGATCTCTGTCATGGGACCCCTTTCGTCCAGATTGTCTGAGCGCGCTCATCGGCGTCTCCTTCAGGCTTCTGTGCTCGCGCAACGGTTGGTCCTCCAGACTCTGGCCCACCGGCGCCGCCGCGTCGTCGGCCGCAGGACGGTTTGCGGCTCCATCGCGAGTCGCGTCGCGGCCGCAGACGTCTCTTCCGTTCGACAGAGACGGCGCCGCAAGAGATCGGTGCTCGGGAGGAGCGCAAACGCGCCCTCCGGGCGACGACGTGCGACGTGCGTGCTCAAAGACTCGTTGCGACAACTCCGCTAGGTGCTCGGGCGCGCATCCGCGTTGCTCGACGGCCGGTCGCCGCGATCTCCCGGTGGCCCTGGGCGCCCACCCTCCGAGGGCGTCGAGGGGCGCGCGCACGACCCCTTCGACGACGATCTTCCGGTCCCGAAACCGGTAGATCCCCACCGGCGCCGGCACGATGTCGCCGAAGCGGTTCTGGCTTCAGCAACTCCAGGCCGGACGCGAAGCCTGATCCGCCTCCGCGCTAGCAGCCTCCCTGCTCGGCATGGGCGAGCAGGAGATCGAGTGGCCGCGGCACCTGGCTGAGCTCGAGTGCCTCGACGAGCAAGCGCGCGTACCGGATCTTTCGGCGACCTCCGCTGCCCATGAAGCGCCGGAGCTGCTCCTCGACCGGGCGTTCGTGCCACGCAGCCTGCTTTTGGAGCGTGCGGAAGGAGCCGAGCTCTCCCTCCGCGTCGACGACCCGTTCGACGGCGTCGGCGCCCAAAGCGCGGATGAGCTCGTCCTCCAGATCCGCGGAGCACACGAAGAAGCCAAGCTGTTCCATCTCGGCGCGCGTCGGCACGGGGCCGAGGCCCGCCCGTTCGAGGCCGCGCCGGAAGTCGCCTTCCTCTCCCGCATCACACAAACCCCCGAGCCGCAGGTCGAGACCCTCCGGGCCGAACCGGGCCAGGAACGTGCCGATCGCCTGCGCACCTCCGATCGCCACGACGGCGATCCCCTCGTCCTCGAGGTTTCGACCACGGCGCGCAGCGAGCGCCTCGACCGCGCACCGGTCGCTGATCCCTTCGACGAGCAGCACCGCCCGCGCGTCGAGGCGCGGGGCCGGCGGATCCGAGTCCGTGGACGTCTCGTTCACGCCTTCATCTTCACAGCTGACGCGTGTAAGTTCCGGGCTGCCATGGCACTCGAACGGCCGCAAATCGACAAACCCGACGGCGACATCCCCTTCGAGCTCGGGATCGAAGACATCACGGTCGGCGACGGAGCAGAGGCGACCAAGGGCAGCAAGGTGTCCGTGCACTACGTCGGGGTGAGCTTCTCGTCGGGCGAGGAGTTCGACGCGTCCTGGAACCGCGGCCAGCCGTTCGAGTTCAAGCTCGGCAAGGGCCAGGTCATCCCCGGCTGGGACGCGGGCGTTCAGGGCATGAAAGTCGGCGGCCGCCGCCGGCTGACGATCCCGTCAGCCATGGCCTACGGCGCGCGTGGAGCAGGCGGCGTGATCGAGCCGCACGAGCCGCTCGTGTTCGTGGTCGATCTGCTGGCCGTGAGCTGACCCGGCGCTACGACACGGTCGCTCGGCACTCGAAGACGTGCCCGCGGGCGGAGCCCCCGACAGCGACCGAGTCCAGCACGCCTTCGACGAGGCCGAACGTCCCGTTCAGCCACGCGTAGCGCTCGTCGCCGGTGCGAAACCGGACACTTGTGACGAAGACCCTCGCGTTGTCGTGCGCGCGCAGAGTCGCGACGCCGTCGAGCTCGAGCCAGACGACGGCGCCGTCCTCGGTCGTCAGCGTGCCGCGGAGGGTCGGCAGGTTGACGTTGTCGGCACGCCGCCGCGCCAGGTTCGTCAAGCGCAGCTCGCCGCTCAGGCGCTCGCCGGAGAGCCGTCCTTCCATGGTTCCGTACAGCTGCCCCTCGACGCCGAAATCGAGCGATTCGAGCGAGGCGTAGATCAGCTCGAGCGCCGCGAGCTCGACGAGCTCCATCTGCTCAGGCCTCCCGGCGGCGGCGGTGGACGACCACGGGGCACGGCGCGTGGCGCGCCACCTGCTCGCTGACCGAGCCGATCAGGAGCGCCGTAAAGCCGCCGTGGCCGCGCGAGCCGACGACGATCATCTGCGCGTCTTCCTCTGCCGCGTCCAGCAGCACCTGGGAGGGCTTTCCCTCGATCGCGACGGCATCGACGGCCACGTCCTGCGCGTCGCCGACGACGGTTTCGACCACCGTCGCGACGAGGCGCTGGGCGCCCTCCGCCAGGCTCGTCAGCTCTGCGACGACGTCCGGCGCCGGCGGGACGAGCCCCACGCCGGTCGGAATCAGCGGCAGCTCCCAGGCGTGGATCGCCCGGACCGGGACGTGGCGCAGCCGGCCCTCCTCGACCGCCCAGCCCAGCGCGTCTCGCGACTCGTCCGAGCCGTCCACGCCGACGACGATCTCGTTCATGGGACACCGCCTGCCCGCCGTGCCGCTGCTGAAACTCCTGCGCTTTAGCGCCTGACCTTGACGATGTCGTAGCGCGCATCGGACCCGGTCGCCGTGCCGAAGCGCGCGTTGACCGCGTACAGCCACTTCCCAAACGGGGCGACCGTGGTCGGCACGTCGAAGTCGCTGTCGGCGATCTCGCGCGTCACGTCGCCGCGCAGCAGGTTGGCGCTCAACCTGACGACGGCGATCTTGTTCAGCTGGTTCTGGACGACGTACAGCGTCCGGCCCGCGAGCAGGATCCCGTCGCCGTTCGGCAACGTCTTGCCGCCGAGGTCGATCTCCTTCGTCCTGCCTGTCGCCGGGTCGACCAGGAAGAGCTTTCCCGTCTCACTCTGGACGGTCACGAGCATCCTGCCGTCGCGCGTGGCGTCGATCCCATTCAGATTGAACTTGCCGTCGAGGTGCTTGTAGTCGCCTGTGAGCGACAGCGTCGTGACAGCCCCCGGCGAGCCGTTCCGGGAGACCGCGACGCGATAGAGCACGGGCCGGCTCGAATCCGTGAAGTACGCCGCCCGATTCCTGACGACGACGTCGTTGATGAACGTCGCCCCGTTCGGCGGGTTCGCCAGCTGCAGCTCGCGACCCAGCGTCCCCTTCCGCGCGGTGTAGACGAACGCCTTGCCGGTGGCGGCGCCGGAGACCCAGAGCCGGCCGCGGTCGTACTTCAGCCCGGTCGCGGCTCGCCCCGAGGCGCCGGGCACGAGGATCCTCCCCTTGCCGGTGCGGAGGCTGCCCGAGTAGACCGCGCCCGTGGGAATCGAGCCGACGTAGAACGTGTCGCCGACCCCGGTCGCGATCCCCTCCGGCTGGAAGCCGTTCGGCAACGGGATCGTGTCCGGAAACGCGCCCTTGGCGAGCGCGACCGGCGCGACGAGAGCGGTCGCGAGAAGCGACAGGACGATGCGGCGCATGCTGGATTCCCCTCCTCGGAGTCGTGTATCTGCTTCTTCCGCTACCCGCCCGATCCGGTTTTCGATCCTCCAGAGACGGGAGCTTTCCGCCGATGAGCGACACGTGCCTCTTCGCCGCGACATCCAGGGGCTGCGCGCCGTCGCCGTCCTGCTCGTCGTCGCCTATCACGCGGGCCTGCCCACCCCCGGCGGCTTCAGCGGCGTCGACGTGTTCTTTGCCATCTCGGGCTTCGTGATCACGACCACGCTGATCCGGGAGCTCGCGTCGGACGGGAGCATCGACCTGCTGCGTTTCTACGGCCGCCGCGTTCGTCGCCTGTTGCCCGCGCTCGCCGTGATGCTCACCGTCGTCGCGCTGCTCGGGACGCTCGCCAGTCCGCTCGCGGCGCAGCGGACCGGGGCGCTGACCGGAGTCGCAGCGTCGTTCTTCGGTGCGAATGTCTATCTCGCGCAGCTTCCAGCGGGCTACTTCGACGTCAGCTCCACGCTCGATCCGCTGCTGCACACCTGGACGCTGGCCGTCGAGGAGCAGTTCTATCTGGTCTTCCCGCTCCTGCTGCTGCTCGGGTGGGCGTGCTCGCGCCGGCGCGCAGCCGCAGCGCTCGTCGCCACGATCTCGATCTGCTCGTTCTTCCTCGCTGTCGTCCTCGCCGGCTCCTCGTTCGGTTTCTACAGCGCCGTCACGCGCGCCTGGGAGTTCGGCGCCGGAGCCTTGGTAGCGATCGCTGCTCCCTGGCTCGTGCGCGCCCCAGCGCGCTTCGGGGCTCTCGTCGCGGCGTTCGGGCTGGGCGCGATCGCGGTCACCGCCTTCGGGGTGCGCGGCACTGCCGGCGACCCGCGCGACGTGCTGCTCGCCGTGGGAGGCACCTGCGCGCTCCTCCTTGCCGGCCGTGGTCC
>JAWVCV010000299.1:0-18591 GCA_033858115.1 Gaiellaceae bacterium | reverse complement strand
GCCGAACCCGATCGGGCGCGCGGTCTTGGAGCTCGGAAGGTTCTCGACGATGGCCATGCTCAAGCCTCCTGTTTGGCGGCTGCCTCGTACCCGGCGGCCCATTGCACGGCGCTGACGATGTTCTTGTAGCCGGTACAGCGGCAGATCGCCCCGGAAATGGCTGTGCGGATCTCGTGGTCGGTCGGATTGGGATTTTCGTCCAGCAGCGCGCGGGCGGTCATCAGCATCCCCGGCGTGCAAAAACCGCACTGGAGGGCGTGCTGCTCGTGGAAGCCCATCTGGACCGGGTCCAGCTGGCCGTTCACCTCGAGCGATTCCACCGTGCGGATCTCGTGGCCCTCGCACATCGCCGCGAGGATCGTGCAGGACTTGACGGGTTGGTCGTCCATCAGCACGACGCAGGCGCCGCAGTTCGAGGTGTCGCAGCCCCAGTGGGTGCCGGTGAGGCCGTCCGTCTCGCGGATGAAGTGAACGAGCAGTTGGCGCGGCTCGATCTCGCGGGAGACCTGTTCGCCGTTGATCGCGATCGAGACGTTCATGTTCAGGCCTCCTGTCGCTGGGCGCGGGCCGCTGCGCGGCGCAGGGCGCGGGTGGTGAGCACGCCGGCGAGGTGACGCTTGTAGTCGATCGGGCCGCGGCCGTCCGCACTGGGAGAGCAATCCGCCGAGGCGATCTCGCCCGCTTGCGCGAACAGCTCCTCCGAGGGCGCCTTGCCGCGAAGCAACTCCTCGGCCCGCGAGAGGTGGATCGTCGTGAGCCCGACCGCGCTGAGAGCGATCCCCGCGTCCGCGATCGTGCCGTTGTCGATCCAGAGTGCCGCCGACGCCGCCGCGATCGCCCAGTCCCCGGCGCGGCGCTCGACCTTCTCGTGCGCGCTGCCACCACCGGGGCGGAGCGGAATCCGCACCTCGGTGAGCAGCTCGCCCTCGCCCACGGCGGTCATGTAGGGCCCGACGTGGAAGTCCTCCATCCCGACGACCCGGTCGCCGCCGGCGCCCCGGATCACGGCCTTCGCCTTGGCTGCCGAGCAGACCGCGGAGAGGTCCTCGGCGGCGTCCGCCTGGCACAGCGAGCCGCCGATCGTGCCGCGGTTGCGCACCACCGGGTCGGCGATCACGTCCTCGGCGTCGCGAAACAGGGGGAAGTGCCGGGCGAGCAGGTCGGAGCGCTGCAGCTCCACGTGACGCGTCAGCGCGCCGATCGCCACCTCGTCGCCCTCCTCGCGGATGTAGGAGAGCTCCTTGAGATCGTTGATGTCGATCAGATGCGCGGGGTTGGCGAGGCGGAGCTTCATCATCGGCAGCAGGCTGTGTCCGCCCGCGATGATGCGCGCCTCCGAGCCGAGCCGCTGCAGCGATGCGATTGCGCCGTCGACGCTGGTGGCGCGCTCGTACTCGAATGACGCGGGGGTCTGCACAGAGCTCCTTCCTCTCAGGATACGGGTGCGCCGCCGGGGAGCCGCTTGCGCGGTGCCCCGATGTCTTCCCGCTGCTCGTACTGCACGGGCGCGTCGGCGCCGATGATCGGAGATCGGGGCAGAGAGGGGGGCCTGCTCTGACGGACTTCGGGGTAGAGGAGGCGGGCTGCAAGGCTGCCCCGCTCGACGTCCCGGAGCGCCGGGCCTGCAGGGTTCCCGACTGCGATCGGCGCCTCCCGGCCGAGCCGCGCCAGGGTAAGCGTGCCTCTCGTATACACCTCGCCGATGCGCGGCGCGGTGATCGTCGAGCTCTCGGGGAAGTTCCTGAGCCCGGCCGCGGCCGAGCCGGCGTACAGGCCCTCGACGAGACCGACGGCGTCCAGCAGGCCGGCCTTCTTCACGAGCAAGCCTTCGAGGAGGTCGACGCCCGCGTCGAGCTGCTGGTTGATCGTCGTCACGACATCGTTGACGGGCGCGCTCTTCTGCACGATCTCGCCCACTCCGGCGATGGCCTTGTCCAGGCCGCTCGTGATCTTCCGCAGCTGCAGGATCACCGAGACGAGGTAGAAGACGAGGGCGGCGACGATCAGCGCGGCGGCGACGATCGTGACCGCGCCCGCTGCCGCGAATGCCAGCAACGGCGTCATCGCGCGTCATCCAGGATCAGGTCGAGCGAGCCGCCGTAGTTCGCGACTGCCGCGACCGTCTGCTGCACCTGCTCCTGCGTCGTCAGCAGGAGCGCGGCGGCGTCCAGGTCCTTCGACCCTGCCGCCGCGACGTCGGCGATCTGCTGCACGCTCGGCACGATGCTCTTGGCGGCGCTCAGCACGCCCCGGAGCAGGTACACGACGACCGGGAGCACGACTGCGATCAGGATGACGTTCCCGATCCACCAGAGGATCATCGCGGCCTCCTCTCGGCGACGACCGCAGCCTTGCTCGCAATCCCCGGCAGCGCGCCGAGGATGATCTCGAACTGCGCGTTGATCGCCTTGACGGCGCCCTCGAGCGGACGCAGGTGCTCCGCCTCGACCCCCTGCAGCGCGGCCGCGAGGGTCGCTAGCCCCGCCGAGATCCTCGTCAGGCCCCTGCGCACCTCGATCAGCGCGACGGCCAGCACCAGGACGACGCCCGCCGTCAGCACGACGGTCAGGAGGGCGAGTGCGTGGGTGCTGCTCATCGCCCGCCGAACCCGTCGGTGAGCGCGTTCATGTAGCCGTCCTGGACGACAGCCTCGTCGACGATCAGCGCCAGCACGGGCGCCGTCGCCTCGAGTTGCGGGATGTTGGCAGTGTTGGAGCCGACCTTCCCCGCGATCTCCAGCAGGCCGTCCACCGACTTCTCGATGCTGCCGACGGTCGCGACGAGCACGGTCAGGAGGATCGCGACGACCACGGCGGCGCCGAGCGCGATCCCGAGCGCGATCGCCCAGTAGGTGCTCGAGGAGAGCGCGGCGACTGTCACTTTCCGACCGCCACCTTTCGCAGCGAGCGGGCCGCGTGCAGGATCCTGACCCCCGAGTCGTTGATTCGCGCGATCCCGCCGAGCTCGGCTGTCTGCGAGCGCACGACCTCGACTCCGTGCTCGGCCGCCTTGGCCTGCCTGGCGATCTTGATCGCGAGGAAGACGATCACGATCACGATCACCGCGGCCACCGCGACGACGGCGATGCCGAGCCCGAGCCCGACCTGCCAGGCCGTCGAAGTGGCGATCAGCACGAAGCTCTCATAGGCAACCTTAGTTCGCGGGGAAAAAACTTGTCAAGTCAACTAACTGGCCGCGACTGCCGGGGCAGCGGCCGCTCTCGTGCCTGGCTCCAGACGCCGAGCGAGGAGCAGCATCAGCAGCCCGTAGACGATCACGACGATCCCGACGGCCAGCACGAGCGGCCCGATGAAGTCGATCCTCGAGGTCGAGACGAGGTTCTCGTAGTTCGCGCGCTGGGTCTCCAGGACGGGGATCACGTCGGAGCCGAAGTACGTGCGGACATCGGGGACGGTCTTGATCGGCGTCCCGTCGAAGCGGGTGGCGCCTGCGATGTCCTGGACGTTGTTCCACCCGTTGGTCACCGCCGGCAGGTTGGTGATCGCCTGGGCGAGCCCGGGGAAGTTGGCCTGCAGCGCCGCGAGCAGCTCCGCCTCCGACACTTGCAGCGACTTCTCGAGGAACGCGAACAAGTCCGGTAGCTCTGCCGTCACCGCCGAGAGCGGAATCGCCTGCAGCAGGGCCGCCGTGTGCGGGAAGCTCTGCTGCAGCGCGGCCAGGACTGCCGCCTGGCTGAGCCCGGTCTTCTCCGAGACGAACGCGAGCAGCTTCGGCACCTCGGCTGCCCCGCCGCCCTCCGGGGTCATGATCGGATCCTCCGTGTCGACGATCGCGGAGACCATGTTGATCCCGGCCCGGTCGCCGTGGACGCGCGCAGCGTCGTTGGCGGGGCGCAGGGCGTCGAGCAGGTTCTGACCGTCGCTGACTCGCGGCACGAGCGACAGGACGAGCACGAGCGCCACCACTCCGACGCCGACGGCGAGGACGACGCCCGCGCCTGCCGTGGCCTCCCCGCGCGAGACCGGGCCTCGGAGGTTCCGGGCGACCATCAGCGCTGCGAACAGGATCACGACCAGCCCGACGATCAGCAGGAGCGGCGCGATCCAGTTCACCGACGAGGTCCCGTCGAGGCTGGCGAAGTTGCTCTGCTGCCGCTCCAGCACGGGGATCAGGTCGGCGCTGAAGTAGGTCCGCAGCTGTGGGACCGTGGACATGGGTGCGCCGTCGAAGCGCGTGGCACCGCCCATATCCTCGATGTCGTCCCACCCGTTGGTCAGGGTCGGCAGGTTCGTGATCGCCTGGGTGAGTGCCGGGAAATTCGCCTGCAGCGCTGCCAGGAGCTCGGCCTCCGAGACGTTGAGCGCCGTTTCGAGGAACGCGAACAGCTTGGGCAGCTCCGCGGTCACCGCCGAGAGCGGGATCGTCTGCAGGAGCGCGGTCGTGTGCGGGAAGTTCTGCTGGAGGGCTGCGATCACCGCGGCCTGCGAGAGCCCGGTCTGCTCCGAGACGAAAGCGATCAACTTCGGCACCTCGGCTGCGGCGGAGCCGCGCGAGGTCCCGATCGGATCCGCCATGTCCACGTTCGTCGAGATCAGGTCGATGCCGGCTCGAGCGCCGGCAACGCGCTCGGGCGCGAACGCCGGCCTGGCCGCGTCGAGGACCTTCTGACCGTCGTTCAGCCGCGGAATCAGGTTCAGGACGAGGACGACGGCCACGACCAGGACGCCGACCACGCCGACGACGACCCACTGGAGGACCCCGGACCGGCTCCCGCTCTTGTCCTGCATGAAGAACCTTTCTGACGCCCCCTCCGGCCGACACTACCACCGCAGGCAAGAGAATCAAGCCCCGGGGCGGTCTAGCTCGCGGTGCTTGAAACGGCCGGGCCGAACGGCGATAGTTACGGCCCTTGCGGCGGCTCGCGCTCCTCGTTCCGGTCCTCACACTGCTCGCAGGGGCGACGATGCTCGGAGCGGCATCGCCCAGCGTGAGCCCACGGCAGGTCGTGATCCTCGACGGGTCGGTGCGCCCCGAGACTCTGCGTGTCCCGGTGGGCGCGACCGTCGAGTTCGTCAACCGGGGCCGGAGGATCCATCGCATCAAGGCGGAGCGCAATCTCTGGGCGCCCATCGTCCTTCGGCCGGGCGGGCGGGCCGGCGTCCGGCTGCTCTTGCCCGGCCGCTATCCCTACAAGGCCGACGGCCGAGTCGACGGCGAGTTGATCGCCGGCACGCCGATCGCGGGCTTCCCGCCCAAGCCGGGATCGACCGTGACCGAGATCGACTACCGCTACTCCGTTCGCATCGACGCTCATCTGCACGAGAGGACGACGTTTTCCGGGAGCAACAACCCCGGGTCGAACGGGACGGAGGACGCGGAGCTGACCTGGACGACGCGCGTCCCCCTGCTCGCGCTGAAGGTCCAGCTCGTAGGCGCCGACGCGACGCTGGGGAGCCGGTCTCCGCCTCGCGGGACGTTCACCGGTCGGTTTGAGTTCTCCGAGACGAGGACTTCGGTCGGTGCGTGCGCCGGTGGAGTCAACTACGCCGGGCTCGTGGCCGAGGTGTTCCTGCAAGGGAGCCGCCAGAGCGGTCGTGCGGCGGTCGGCCTCGACGCCGGCCTGACCCCGGCGGCATCGGACCGCTACGACGCGATCAGGGCCGGAGCCACCGCGGCCGCGGGCTGCCCGGGCTTCAACGACGCAGACTGGCTGGACGAGACGGTGCCGGTCGACCGCGGCGTCCGCATCCATCACCCGCCGTCGTTCAGCATCGCCGCGTGGGACACCCGCTGGTCGCTCGACGGGCGTGGGACGCCGTTCCCCCTCGACCGCATGCTGAGCGGAGCGAGCTTCACCGTCGCCTCCGGAGTGCGCAGCTTTGCGCCGAGGTCCTGCGGCGACGGGTGTGCGCAGAGCTTCACGGGCAGCGTCAAGTACGTGTTCACTGCCCTGCCTGCGCGACGCTGACGCACCGGCCTGACCGCGCGGAGCGGTGGCTAGGATCCCTCCGGTGGCGCCCGGCGACGTGCAGTCGGCCTTCGCGCAGGCGGCGGCCGAAGACGGAATCGTGCTCGGGCGCCAGTCGTTCGACTGGCTCTGCGAGCAGGGCCACGTCGCGCTCGAACGGGTCGCCAAGGCTCGGCGCGACCCGTCGCTCGCCGGCCCCGTGACGGCCGCGGTCGAGCAACTGAGCGCGATCTACGCTCGCCTCGGCGGCGACCTTGCCGTCCTCCACGCCTCCCGCGAGAACTTGCTGCTCCCCGTCGACCTCGTCCACGGGCCCAGTGGCACCGTGATCGCCATCGACGAGTCGGCTCACTTCACGTCGTTCCGCCTCGCCGCCCTCGAGCTGTATTCCGCCGACATCGGCCTCGGCTACGACCTCGGCGAGCACAAGGAGCTGTGCCGCACTTGGTGCTCGAGCACCGATGGCCTCGCTCGCGGCCTGGCTGCCAAGGGCTTCGGGTTCGGGGGCGTCCAGCGGGAGCGGGCCTACAACGATGCGCTGCTCGACCTCGCGGCGCCGGCCATGGGCCACCCACCGGTCGTGCGCATCGCCGCCGTCGACAGTGACGGGGCTGCTGCCTACGACCGTCACCGCGCGTCGCTCGTGCTGCTTCCGGGCTCCTAGCGGCCGGCGGCTTCGTACCCGTCGATCACGGAGACGTTGACCGTCGTGCAGCGCCCGCAGCGGACGCGGACCTTCTTCGTCATCTGCACCGGGTGCATGGCGACGGCGAGGACGTTGCCGCACTCGACACAGACGTAGTCGTCCGGCCCGTTGCCGTGGAAGACGGGCCGCCCCGGGTCCTCCTGGATCGCGGTTCCGCCGTCGCGCGGCACCTCGCCCTCGCGGATCTGTCGCATCGGGATGGTCGCCATCGTGGAGCGCTCAGATCTGGGAGAGCTTGCCGCTGAAGTCGTTGATCAACGCGTCCAGGACGCCGACGACGACTCCTTCCCCCATCGAAGCGGCCTTCCCCGTGATCTGCGCGTTCGTGTTGATCGTGCCGCCGCCGTTCTCGAGCGCGAAGACGACAGTGGCGTTCGCGTGCCCCTGGCCGCCGGCCTCTCTGGACTTGACGCTCATCACGACGCGATGGGCTGCGGGATCCTGCTCGACGATCTCCACGGTGCCGGTGAAGGTCATCGACATCGCACCCATCTTGACCTTGATCTCGGCCTGGACAGAGTCCGGCCCGTTCGTCTGGAGCACGCTGCCTCCTTCGACGCACGGCACGACTCGTTCGAGGTCGAGGATCGTCGCGTAGCTCTCGTCGATCGGCTTGTCGGTGGAGAAAGGGTGCTCGAGCTCTACGGCCATAAGTGCGTTCTCCTCAGAATTTGTGACGGGACCCTATCCAAGCAACTATTCTCACAGAGTGGCCAGAGAGGACATCTTGATCCGCGCCGGCCGGCTGGCGGAAGCGGGAAAGCCCTACGTGCTCGCCACCGTCGTCCGCGTCGAGCGTCCCGCGTCGACGAGGCGGGGCGATCGGGCCCTCGTGACGCCTGCGGGCGAGCTCGACGGCTGGGTCGGCGGCGCCTGCTCGGAGCCGATCGTGATTCGCGAAGCCTTGCGCGCGCTTGCCGACGGCGAGCCGCGTCTCGTTCGGATCGGCCCGCCGGGCCGTGGCGACAAGGCCCCGGGGGACGTCGTGGTCGCCGAGAGCTCTTGCGCGTCGGAGGGGACCGTCGAGGTGCTCGTCGAGCCGCAGCTGCCTCGCCCTCTGCTCGTCATCGTCGGCGACAGCGCGGCCGCGGTCACGCTCGCCGAGCTCGCGCGCGCGATCGACTGGCGCGTCTCGACCGAGGTGACGGAGGATCCCGATGCCGTGGTCGTCGCGACGATGGGCCACGCGGACGAAGAGGCGCTGGAGGCCGCTCTGGCCGGTCCAGCGGCGTACATCGGGCTCGTCGCGAGCGCGCGGCGCGCCGCCGTCGTGCTCGGCGCGCTGCGGGAGCGCGGGCTCAGCGAGGATGCCCTGACGCGTGTGCACAGTCCGGCCGGGCTCGACCTCGGGCCCGCCACCCAGCCGGAGATCGCGGTCGCGATCCTGGCGGAGCTCGTGGCCTGGCGGCACACGCGGGTTGGAGGGGAAGCGGTCCTGCTCGAGGCGATCGATCCGGTCTGCGGCATGACCGTCGCCGTCGAGGCTGCCGGGGACGCGTTCGTGCTCGAGGGCGTGAGCTACTACTTCTGCTGCGCGGGCTGCCGGAGCCGCTTCGAAGCCGAGCCGGCTCGCTACCTGACCGCGAACCGCTAGGCCCGCCTACTTCAGCAGGCGCGACAGCCGCCGGTCCTTCAGCAGCCGGCCCGCGGTCTGGCACCGGGGGCAGTAGAAGACGGTGTGCTCCTCGTAGTCGACCTGCCGGAGCGGCTCGCCGCAGCGCGGGCAGGGCTCGCCGAGCCGGCGGTGGACGAGGTAGACGTCCTTGTCGCCCTTCCCTTGCTCGCGGAGCTCGAGCGCGCGCGAGAGATCTTCCTCGATCGCGGCCGCCAATTGCTCGATTTCCGGGTCGCCCAGCTTTCCGGAGAGGGCGAACGGCGAGAGCTGCGCCCGGTTGAGAATCTCGTTCGCGTGCGCGCGGCCGATCCCCGTCAGCGCCCGTTGGTCGCGCAGGAGCGAGTGCAGCCGCCGGTTGTCGCCCGCGAGGATCTCCCGGAGCCTCTCGCGGCCGAGCCCGAGCGCCTCCGGACCGAGGTGGGCGAGCTCGGAATCCGTCTGCTCGGGGGTCTCGAGCCAGACGCCTGCCCGCTTCTTGGAGCCCGCCTCGGTGAGCACGAGCTCGCCTCCGTTTTCGAAGCGCAGCCGGAAGGCGGGCGTCTTCGGACCCTTGGAGCCGGCTTGGAGGAAGCGGATGCGGCCTGCGCTCATCAGGTGGACGCGCAGCTGCAGCTCGTCGTCGTCGGTGGGGAAGAGGAGCCACTTGCCGCGCCTCCGGGCTCCCTCGAACCGGCGCCCTTCCAGCTCGCGCAACGGCGGGTCGAAGGTCTTCAACGTCGCGATGTGCGCCGGTCCTGCGCTCAGGACCGGCGACGCGGACACGAGCGGATCGAGCTCGCGCACCCACGCCTCCACCTCGGGTAGCTCAGGCACAGCTCCAACGGTAGCGCCGCGGCGCCGTCAGTCCGCGGGAGGCAGCGCCCCTGCGGCGGCCGGCAGCAGCCCGCCGGCCGCATCGGCCTCGGAGGGCAGCGGCTCCTCGACCGGCTCCGGCATCGCGCGAAGCGTCCGCACCGGCGAGAGCAGCACGGGCAGCACCGCCAGCGACATGCCGATCGACCCCACCCAGATCGCCGTGCGGAGGCTGAACCAGGTCGCCAGGGCGCCGCCGAGCAGCGAGCCGAGCGGCATCACGCCCCAGACGATGAAGCGCATCACGGAGTTCATCCGGCCCTGCAGCCGCTCGGGCGTGATCGCCTGGCGGAAGCTGACCTGGGTGATGTTGTAGATCGGGATCCCCATGCTCGAGATCGCCTGGGCGGCGATCAGGAACGGAATCGGGTTCGACGTGGGCGCGAGCGCGAGCAGGAGCAGCGACACGGAGCAGCTCGCGCCGATGATGATCGTCGGGCCGACGCCGAAGCGCCGCGCCAGCCGGTTCGCAAGCAGAGCGCCGACGAGATAGCCGATGTTGGCGACTGCGAAGACGATGCCGATCACGCCGGGGCGCAGGTCGAGCTCGCGGACCGCGAAGACGAGGAAGATCGAGAAGATGATGCTGCCGAAGAGATTGAACGTGGCGGTCGAGGCGGCGATCCAGCGCAGGTAGCGGTTGCCGAGCACCCAGCGCAGGCCCTCCTTGACCTCCTCCTTCATGCCAGGCCCCGCCTGTCGCTCGGCGCGCGTCGGAGCGCGCTCCGCTGCCTTGATCCGGAAGAGGAAGAGCGCCGAGAAGAGGAAGCTGACCGAGTCGACGAAGACGGCGACCGGAGCCGTGAGCGCATCGACGAGCACGCCGGCGAGGCCCGGCCCGGCGAGCTGCGTGCCGGAGCGGCTGACCTCCAGCTTCGAGTTGCCCTCGACGAGTTGGTCACGCGAGACGAGCGACGGAAGATACGACTGATAGGAGACGTCGAAGAAGACCGTGAGGACGCCGACGGCGAAGCCGACCACGTAGAGCTGCCAGATCGTCAGCGCGTGGAGCCAGTGCGCGACCGGGATCGACAGGAGGAGCGCGGCACGGCCGATGTCGGAGGCGACAAGGATCGGCTTGCGCCGCAGCCGATCGACCCAGACGCCTGCGGGCAGGCTGATCAGGATGAACGGGGCGAGCTCGATCACGCTGAGCAGCGCCACCTCGAACGCACTCGCCTGGAGCACGAGAATCGCGACGAGCGGCAGCGCTAGCTGCGACACGTTCGTGCCGAGCTGGCTGACCGTCTCGGCGCCCCACAGCTTCATGAAGTCGCCGCTCCGCCAGAGGCCGCCTGGAAGGAACCGTCGCATCAACTGGACCCGACTCGGTAGAAGGCGGCGGCGAGGCCCCAGGGCTCGCCCTCGGCGGTCCGGGCGGAGTGGACGTCCTTGAGGAGCTTGTCGAGCCGGCGGTTGAACCGCCTGACGTCCGCCGGGCCGAGCCGGACATGGAGCAGCCCGTGCATGGCGACCTCCGACGTCGCCGCGAGCTCGGCGGCGGCGGTGCGCAGGGTCATCGCCCCCACACCGTGCACCAGCTCCGCGTGCCGTTCGTCCTCGCTCTTGATCATGAACAGGCGCGCGACGCGGCCGTAGTACTTCTCGGTGACGGCACGCACGCGGCGGGTCCGGACGACGTGGACGAGGCCGGCGCGCTCGAGCACCTTCAGGTGGTGTCCCACGGTGCCCTTCGGCATTCCGAGGAGCTCGGCCAGCTCGGTCGCCGAGGCGGCGCGCTCCCGCAGGAGGGCGATGACTCGGCCGCGGACCTCGTCGCCGAGCGCTCGCAGCTGTGCCGGCTCCGAGATCACGAGCGTGTCTGCGGCCTCGTAGTCGTAGGGGGTGTGCGAATGGGCCACTATTCCCGACCATACGGCGAGAGCCGCCCGTTTGTCAATGTGCGATCCGTACACTCGCGCGGTGGATCCGATCGGGGTCAGCGTCCGCCGCGGCGGAGTCGTCGAGGCGACCCACCTCGTGCACGCGGTCGCCGTGCTCGACGGCGCGGTGGTCGCGGAAGCAGGCGATCCGGGCCGCGTCGCCTACCTGCGCTCGTCCGCGAAGCCCTTCCAGGCGCTGCCGCTCGCGCAGGCCCGCGACGACCTGACGACCGAGGAGCTCGCGATCGCATGCGCCTCGCACCGGGCGCAGCCCGACCAGCTCGCCGCAGTCCGCAGCCTGCTCGCCAAGGCTCCCGCCACCGAGGAGGAGCTCGAGTGCGGCCCGGAGCCGACCTCGCTCCGGCACAACTGCTCCGGCAAGCACGCGGGCATGCTCGCGCTCTGCCGCGCCAAGGGCTGGGCGAGCGGCGGGTACCGGCTGGAGACGCATCCCGTCCAGCACGCCTGCCGCGCCGAGGTGGCGGCTGCGGCGGACGCGGCGGTGGACGAGCTGCCGACGGCAGTCGACGGCTGCGGCGTGCTCACGTTCGCGCTGCCACTCGAGCGCATGGCGCTGATGTTCGCCCGCCTCGAGCAGCTGGACGGCGGCGCGAAGGTCGCCGCAGCCATGCGTGCGCACCCGGAGCTGATCCGGGGACCGGTGGCTGCAGACACGCTGCTGATGCAAGAGCTGGAGGGCTGGACGGCCAAGGGTGGGGCGGAGGGACTTCTCTGCGCAGCCGGCCCGGACGGGCTCGGCGTCGCGCTCAAGGTCGAGGACGGCGCGATGCGCGCGATGAGGCCGGCGCTCGCAGAGCTGCTGCGCCGGCTCGGCTTCGAGACCGGTGACTTGGGTGAGCAGCCCCTCGTGAACTCCCGCGGCGAGCTCGTTGGCGAGGTCGTCTCGGAGTCGTGAAGAAGGGGTTGAAATTCGTCTTCCAAAAACGCGCCGGTCCGTTGTAGTATCGAGACCTCGATGGTCAAAGCCGGCTCCCCGCGACCCGGCTTTTTGTTTGCTGGCAGGTCCTGATCCCCGTCCGCCCGCGAGGAAAGAGAGGTCCATGCTCACCGTCGATATCGCCCTTCCTGAGGTCGAAGAGCTCCAGAAGCTCGTCCAGCACGGTCAGGAGAAGGGCTTTCTCACGTACGACGAGATCGTCGCCGGCCTTGAAGAGGTCGAGCTGACGAAAGAGCAGATCGAGGACTTCTACACCTACCTGATCGACCACTCGATCGAGCTCGTCGAGGGCGAGCAGTACAAGTCGCCGCCACACGAGCAGCCCGCCCTCGCGGAGGACGAGAAGTCGGCGCCGAAGCTCGACCTCACCGTCGAGCCTTCGCTCGACTCCCTGCGGCTCTACCTGCGCGAGATCGGCAAGGTGCCGCTCCTGACGGCCGACCAGGAGGTCTACCTCGCGAAGCGGATCGAGCGGGGCGACATGACCGCCAAGACGCAGATGACCGAGGCGAACCTGCGCCTCGTCGTCTCGATCGCGAAGGGCTATCTGGGCCGGGGGCTCTCCTTTCTCGACCTGATCCAGGAGGGCTCGCTCGGCCTGATCCGCGCCGTCGAGAAGTTCGACTACCGCAAGGGCTACAAGTTCTCCACCTACGCGACCTGGTGGATCCGGCAGGCGGTGACGCGGGCGATCGCGGACAAGGCCCGCACGATCCGCATCCCCGTGCACATGGTCGAGAAGCTGAACAAGGTCGTGCACATCGAGCGCCAGCTCGTGCAGCGCCTCGGGCGCGAGCCGCGGCCGGACGAGATCGCGGAGGAGCTCGAGATCACGACGGACGAGGTGCGGGAGATCCTGCGGATGGCGCAGCTCCCTGTTTCACTGGAGAAGCCGATCGGCGAGGAGGAGGAGAGCTCGCTCGGCGACTTCGTTCCCGACGACTCGGCCGAGTCCCCGTTCGACACCGCTTCGCTCTCGCTTCGCCGCGAGGACGTCGAGCACGCGCTGATGGCGCTGCCCGAGCGCGAGCGGAGGGTGATCGAGCTCCGGTTCGGCCTCTCCGGCGCGCAGCCCTACACGCTCGAAGAGGTGGGCCGAGCCTTCGGCGTCACCCGTGAGCGGATCCGGCAGATCGAGAACAACACGCTCAAGAAGCTCGAAGGCCTGCCCGAAGCGCAAGCGCTCAAAAACTGCATGTGACCTAGCGGTCGGAGTCGCGCGTCAGCGGAGCGTCCGCTGCGCGGCTCGCCGGCACGAAGAGCTTGCAGTGCGGGCATTTGAAGCCGCGATGCCGCTCGGTGCCCCCGGCGATCAACTCCGCTGCGAACGCCTTCCGGCAGTGCGGGCAACTGGTCACGTGCGTGGTGTGCGTCGGCGTATCGCCGGCCATGGCTCCACGGTAGCGAACGTCGGCTGGCCGTGGTCCGTCCGATCGTGAGCCTACGCTCGCGGCGGTGGAATACGACCCTCTTCGACGCGGGATTGCAGAGTTCGTCGGCACGTTTGCGCTGATCTTCGTCGGCATGGGCTCGATCGCGTTCGCCGCGAGCTCCGGCCTCGTCGGAATCGCGCTCGCACACGGTCTCGTGATCGCGATCATGGCGTCGGCGGTCGGCCACATCTCCGGCGGGCACTTCAATCCCGCGGTCACCTTCGCGTTCCTCGTGACCCGGCGCATCGTCCCGTCGCTCGCCGTCGTCTATTGGATCGCCCAGCTTGCCGGCGGCGTCCTCGGAGCGCTCGCGCTGCGGGCGCTCTACCCCGGCGAGGTCAACCTGGATTCGGGCGTGCCCGTCGTGCACCAGACGATCAACGCCGGTCAGGGTGTCGCCCTCGAAGCGCTGCTGACCTTCTTCCTCGTCTGGGTCATCTTTGCCACCGCCGCCGACCCGGGCGGCGCGTTCAAGTCGATCGCGGGCCTCGCGATCGGTCTCACGATCACCTTCGACATCCTCGCCGCAGGGCCGCTCACAGGCGCGGCGATGAACCCCGCCCGCGCGCTCGGTCCCGAGCTCGTCCAGGGGGTCTGGAGCGACTTCTGGGTCTATCTGATCGGCCCCGCCGTCGGCGCCGCGGTCGCCGGCCTCGCCTACGATTGGCTCTACCTGCGCGCACCGAGGCTGCCGGTCGTCGGGACGCCCGCCTCGGGCATCGACGAGCCTCGTCCCGGCGAAGCGGCCGTCTCCTAGATCTGTTAGACCACCTGGGGTGAGGCTGCTCGCGTCCATTGCCGGTCTCGCCGTGGCAGTGCTCATGGCCGCCGGCGCCGGGGCATCGGCTCCGGCAGCGCCCGGTTGCCCGCCGACACTGGACGACGGAGCCGGGCCGTTCGGTCGGGGCGCACCACCGCGACGGGCGAAGATCGGCACCGGACACCTGCTGACGGGCGTCGTGCTCTCGTCGGTCGACTGCCGCCCGATCGCAGGGGCGCAGATTCATCTCTGGCAGTCGAACCGGCGCGGTCAATACGTGCGCGCCGGGAGCGCGACGGTCGTGACCGACCGGGCCGGCCGCTTCCGCTTCGAAGGACCCCGGCCGGTCTCGTACGAAGGCCGCCCACCTCACATCCACCTGCGCGTCGTCGCCAAGGACCATGAGCTCCTGTTCACCCGCTACGTGCCGGCGCCGGGCGCGAAACGGGGCATGCTCAGGCTCGTGCTGCTGCCGCAGCGCCTCTAGCCCAGCAGCCGCCCGACGATCGCGCCGAAGGCGACGTGGTCGGCGAGCTGCGGCGCCGGCGGCAGCGCCAGCACTCGTGGGAAATGCCGCCCCGGGAGCGCGAGGTCGACCGCAGCGATCGCGAGGCCGGCGACTGCGCCGGCGCGCGCAGACCGCACCCCGGCCCGGTCGAGCACGATCGCCCAGCCGAGCGAGAGAGTGAGGTGCACGGGTACCGCCGCCGCGAGCAGGCGCGCCCGCCGAGTCTCGCCGGGAAGGAGGATCGAGCCGGCGGCAAGGGTCGCCTCGAGCGGGTCACGGCCGGTGACGAGCGCGTGCAGGGTCGAGGGCGCGCCGCTCAGGACGGCGGCGACCGCCCCGGCCCGCACGGCTCGCGAGACTCGCATCCGCACCAGGATAGGCTCCGGCCGTGACCGTGCAGGCTCGCGCGCGGGAGAGTGACGAGGAGCGCGTGACGCCGCTCGAGCTCTTCTTCGACCTGATCTTCGTCTTCGCGATCACGCAGGTGACGGGTTTGGTCGTTGCCGACCCGACCTGGGCCGGCCTCGCCAAGGGGTTGCTCGTGCTCGGCGTGCTCTGGTGGGCGTGGGCGGCCTACGCCTGGCTGACGAACACGATCAACCCCGAAGAGGGCGCGGTTCGGCTGGCCATGTTCGGCGCGATGGGCGCGATGCTGACCGCCTCACTGGCCGTCCCCGACGTCTTCGGCGACGACGCGCTCCTCTTCGCCTGCGCCTACGCCATCGTTCGGATCGCTCATCTCGTTCTCTACGCGGTCGCCGGCAGGGGCGACCCCGATCTGCTCGGCGCAATCGCCAGGCTGGCGACGGGCAGCGTCGTCGGAGTGAGCCTCCTCTTCGTCGCCTCCGGCCTCGACGGCAAGCCCCAGGCCGGCGTGTGGGCGCTCGCGCTCCTGGTCGACCTGCTCGGCGCCTACGTCGGCGGCGGCCGCGGGTGGCGGCTCGCCGCCGGACACTTCGCCGAGCGGCACGGTCTGATCGTGATCATCGCGCTCGGCGAATCGATCGTCGCGCTGGGCCTTGGCGCTCCGCACGGTCTCGGCGCTGGTGTGATCGCCGCGGCGCTGCTCGGGCTCGCGGTCGCGGGCTCGCTGTGGTGGGCGTATTTCGACGTCGTCGCGATCGTGGCCGAGCGGAGGCTGCGCGACACCACGGGCAACGCGCAGCTGGCGATGGCACGGGACTCGTACAGCTATCTCCACCTGCCGATGGTGGCGGGGATCATCCTCTTCGCCGTCGGCGTGAAGAAGACGCTCGGCGACGTCAGCGACCCGCTGAAGCTGATCCCTGCCGTTGCCCTCTGCGGCGGCGTCGCCTTGTACCTGATCGCGCACGTGCTCTTCCGGCTCCGGAACGTGCGGACGTTCAACCGGCACCGTTCGATTGTCAGCCTGCTCCTGCTCGCATTGATCCCGGCGGCGGTCGAGCTGCCGGCGCTGGCGACGCTCGCCGCGGTCGCGGCTCTCTGTGTGGGTCTGATCGTCTACGAGGCAATCCGCTTCGCCGAGGCGCGCGAACGCGTGCGCCACGCTGCGGAGCCTGTGACGTAGTCGTCTGACCCTTCCGGGTGATTTCTGCCCCGCAGCGAAAGTTTTCGAGTGCGATCGGCTCCTGCTTGGTGCAACCCCCGAGAACAGGAGAGCCCATTCATGAGACGCACCTTGGTTCTGGTCACACTCGCCGCGGCGCTCTTCGCCGCGCCTCAAGCCTCAGCAGCAACCGCGACCGCCTGGAAAGGCGTCGTCGTCGCGAAGGACGCCAAGCGGGGCACCGTGGTCACCGCCTCGGCGACCGGCACCGTTCGCACCGCTCGCTCCGCGAAGGCGGGGACGCTCAAGGTCGGCCAGCAACTCGACGTCCGCGGCGTGGCGCTCTCCGACGGCACCTTCAAGGCGTTGACGCTGAAGGTCAGCGGCCGCGCGAAGTCGACGCGCATGAAGGCTGTCGTCGTCCGCAACCAGACGGCGCAGAAGCGGCTTCTGGTCTCCGCCGGCGGCTCGACGTTCGCCCTCGGCCGCGGCAAGCCGGCGCGCACGCTCGCCGTCGTCTCGCAGACGGGGCCGCAGCCGGGCGACCAGATCAACGCGCTCGTGAACGTCGGCGCGGGCACCGCTCAGGCCACATCCGTCAGCACCGTGGGGCATCTCGGCGTGCTCGAGGTCGAAGGCATCCTGACGAAAGTCGCCTCCGACAGCATCGAGCTCGTCGTCGAGAAGGCCGGCTTCGTCACGCTGGCCCTGCCGGCGGGCTTCGCGCTGCCGGCGGGCGTGAAGGCGTTCGACGAGATCAAGGCCCACGTCGGCGTCGGCGCCGACGGCAAGCTCAGCCTGCTCGCCCTCCAGGGCGACGACGCCGACGACCGGGACGATCACGGCGTCGACTTCGACGACGACGACGGTGAGCTGGAGGTCAAGGGCACGATCTCCGCGCTGTCCGACACGTCGATCAGCGTCGTTCCCGGCAGGGCCTCGTCGCCCGTCGTCTGCGCGCTGCAGAAGCCGCTCACCGGCTTTGCGGTCGGCCAGCTCGTCGAGCTGAAGTGCGTTGCCTCGGGCACCGCGGGCGCGCTCGTGCTGAACCGAATCCAGCACGAGGACGATGATCAAGACGACGACGAGGATGACGACGACGACCACGACCACAGCGGCCCTGGCAAGGGACATGACGACGACGACTAGCCGTCGATGAGCGTCGAGCCGGTCTCAGCGCTGCCGAGCCGCCCCTCACCCGGGGCGGCCGGCGCGCGCCTGGGCGAGCTGTACAGAGGTCACTCGCGGCTGGTCTACGGGATCAGTCGCATGCTGCTTCGCGACGCCAACGAGGCGGAGGACGCGACGCAACAGGTCTTCCTCGCCGCCTACCGGAGCCTCCTAACCGGCACCGAGGTCCGCGATCCGGCCGCTTGGCTCGGGACGATCGCCCGCAACGAGTGCCGTCGACGGGCGGCTGAGCGGATGCGGGAGCCCCTCGCCGTCGACGACCAACCGACCCTCGTGTCGCCCGCCGCGGACGAGACGGCGATCGGAAGGGAGGAGGCCGCAGCCCTGTACGACCAGCTCGCCGTCCTCCCGCCCAAGCAGCGGGAGGCGGTCGTGCTGCGTGACTTCTACGGCCTCCGCTACGACGAGGTGGCAAAGGCATTGGGGACGTCGCGTCCCGCCGTCGAGGCCCTGCTCTTTCGTGGTCGGCGCCAGCTCCAGCGCAGGCTGCGCCCCGGAGTCGCGGCGGGTGTGCTGGCCGTGCCGCTGGCGATCCAGGAGTCGATCGCGTACGCGGTTCCCGGGTTTGCGACTACAGCCGCGCCTGCCGGCGCTGCCGCGGCGGCCGCCGGGATCCCGCTCGTCGCCAAGCTCGCATCGGCCGGCGCCGCCGTGGCGCTGGCGGGCTCCGCAGGCGTCGTCGCCGAGCGCAGCCTCCACGACCCCCCGATCCGTCCGGCGGAGGTGAAGCTCCAGCAGGTCGTGCCAACCGCGCCTGCCGTCCGGAATGCCTCTCCGGCCGCGCTGCTGCGAATCCCGGCCGGCGGCTTCCCGGTCACCAAGCCCTCTCCGGACGACGACGACCGCTCCGGCCCAGGCGGAGGCGACGACGACCCCCGCGCCGCTCGCGCAGACGACGACGACCACGACGAAGGCGGCACGGCGGAGAGCCGCGGCAAGGGCAACGGGGACGACGACCGTGCCGCAGCCGAGCCGGAGGAGGATCACTCGGGCCCCGGCGGACGCGGGAAGGACGTGGACGAACCTGAGCTCGTCGACGAGGATCACAGCGGCCAGGGGTCCGGTGACGAGCCGGTCGCCGAAGTCGAGCTCGACAGGAGCGGCAGTGACGGCGGTGGCGGCAAGGGCCCAGCGGACGAGCCGGAAGACGCGAGCGACGAAGAGGGCCACTAGCCGGCGGGAATCTCGTCGGGCTCCCATTCGTTCGCTCCTGCATGGAGCAGCCGGT
>JAWVCV010000298.1:0-3974 GCA_033858115.1 Gaiellaceae bacterium | reverse complement strand
GCGAGCTCGACGTCGTACCCCTCGAGCTGGAGCGCCCGTCGCAGCGATTCGCGCACCGCGGGCTCGTCGTCGACCACGAGGATCTTCATGCCGCCATTGTGCGTACGGGGCCTAAGAAGTTCCTGAGAGGCGGGAATCACTCGAACGAGGGATCGTCCCTCGATCGAGCGGGGTACCTCGATCCAGGGATAGACGGGGAGTTGAATCCCAGTAAAACGAGTAGGTAGGGGAGAGGGGTTGCGGGCAGCTGCGGCGCCCGTCCGGAGAGGCCACATCGACGGACGGGCGCGCGGCGGCAGAGGCGGGCTTAGGCTCAGGGGATCCACGCTTCGCCGCCGGTGTCCCAGCCGACGAGCGCGTAGGGCGACACAAGCGTCGCCACGTGCCTCAGCAGCACGTCGTCCTCGGCCGAGAGCTCCCCGGCTACTTCGAGGTCGGCTACCCGGCGGCCCTCGAAGGAGATCGGGAACGCTGTCGCCTGCGCCTCGTGGCCGGCCGCCGGGCCGGGGACGAGCTCGCCCTCCTCGACGAAGCTGATCCGGACGTAGCGGCGCAGCCGGTCGTGCAGGATCGTCACCACCTGGCGCAGGACGTCATCAGCCTCGCCGCCGTTGTTCAGCACCTGCTCGACCGCCTCGATCGTGCCTGCTCGAGCGCTGCTCACACCTCCAGGTCCTCTCCCTCGAAGGAGCGGATCACCTTGCGGTAGGCGTCGGGGATCTCGCACGGGGCGCGCTCCTCGAGGTCGACGAGCACGAGCGTCTGCGTCGCGGTCACCATCAGCTCGTCGTCCCCCATCCTGTAGGCGGCGCACTCGTAGGTGGAGCTCGTGCGGCCGATCCGCTTCGTGCGGATGAAGACCTCCAGCAGGTCGTCGAAGCGCGCCGGCGCGTGGTACTCGACGTTCGAGGCGCGCATGACGAAGTCGCGGCCGGCGATCCAGGGGCCGCTCCCGCCGAGATGCCGGTGGTACTCCGTCCGCGCGTGGTCGAAATAGGGCATGTAGCGGCCGTAGTAGACGATCCCCTGCGCGTCGGTGTCGGAGAACCAGACGCGGGCGATCGCCGAGTACTTGAACGGAGGCTTCCGTTCGGTGACGCGACCGAGCTCGATCTCGGTCATGACCGGATCAGGTCGAGCACCTCGTCGCGCTTGGCCTCCATCAGCTCCTGGCTGCTCGCCTCGAGGTTCAGCCGCAGCAGGGGCTCGGTGTTCGAGGGGCGGACGTTGAAGTGCCAGTCGTCGTAGTCGACCGAGATCCCGTCGAGATGCGTGACGCGACCGTCCGCATAGCGCTCCTTCAGCTCCTGGAGCTTCAGCGGCACGTCGGCGACCGGTGTGTTGATCTCGCCCGTGAGGAAGAAGCGCTCGCGGTAGGGCGCGAGGATCTGAGAGAGCTTCTGGCCGCGCTTCGAGATCAGCTCGAGCAGCAGCAGAAACGGGACGACGCCCGAGTCGGCTTGCGAGAAGTCGCGGAAGTAGTAGTGCGCGGAGACCTCGCCGCCGAAGACGGCGCCCTCCTTGCGCATGCGGTGCTTGATGTAGGCATGGCCGACCCGGTTGATCAGCGCCGTGCCGCCCGCTCGCTCGATCGTCTCCGGAACGGCGCGGCTGGCGCGGACGTCGTAGATGACGCTGCCGCCGCCCTCCTTCCTCAGGATCGACTCGGCCAGCAGCGCCGTGACGAAGTCGCCGGGGACGAAGTCTCCCGTGTCGTCGACGAAGAAGCAGCGGTCGGCGTCGCCGTCGTAGGCGACGCCCAGGTCGGCTCGCTCCTCGCGCGTCTTGCGGATGATGAACTCCCGGTTCTCCGGCAGCAGGGGGTTCGGCTCGTGGTTCGGGAAGGAGCCGTCCGGGTCGAAGTAGCAGCGGACGGCGTCGATGGGCAGCCGCTCGAGGACGGGCGGCAGCATCGCACCGGCCATCCCGTTCGCTGCGTCGATCACGACCCGCAAGGGCTTGATCGACGAGACGTCGACGAACGAGAGCGCTTTCTCGACGAAGGCGTCCCAGATGTCCTTGGGGTGGACCTCGCCTCGTTTCTTCGGCGGGCCGAACGGCTGCAGCGCCCGGTCGCGGACGTCGAGCAGACCCGACTCGCCGCCGACCGGCAACGCGCCGCGGCGGACGATCTTCATCCCTGTGTACTGCTTGGGGTTGTGCGAGGCGGTGACGCAGACACCGCCCTCGAGGTCGAGCTCCGTGACCGCGAAATAGACCATCTCGGTGCCGACCATCCCGAGATCGACCACCTCGGCCCCGCCGTCTGCGGCCCCGTCGATCAGCGCCGCGGACATGGAGGGCGAGGAGAGCCGCATGTCCCGGCCGACGGCGATCCGCCGCGGCTCGAAGTGCTCGACGTAGGCCCGTCCGATCGCGTAGGCGCCCTCTTCGTCGAGCTCGTCCGGATAGATGCCGCGGACGTCGTACGCCTTGAAGACCTTGGGCTCGAGCACGCGCTGACGCTAGCGCAATGCCCGTCCACGGGGGGCCTCGTAACTACAATCACAGAGTGGAACGCAAGCTCGCGACCGTTCTCTTCGTCGATCTCGTCGGTTCGACCGAGCTCGTGGCCGCGCGCGACCCCGAGATCGTGCGGCGCCGCGTCAATGCCTTCTTCGAGCATGTTGCGCACTGCATCGCCACCCACGGCGGCATCGTCGAGAAATTCGCCGGCGACGCCGTCATGGCCGCCTTCGGGATCCCGCAGGCGCACGAAGACGACGCGGAGCGCGCAGTGCGCGCGGCGGCGGCGATTCTCGACTCCGTGCACGACCTCGGCCTCGAGGCGCGGATCGGCGTCGAAGCGGGCGAGGTGGTGGCCGACGAGTCCGACTCGACGTTCGCGACGGGGGAGGCCGTCAACATCGCGGCACGGTTGCAGCAGGCGGCTGCGCCGGGCGAGATCCTGATCGGGCCCTTCGCGCAGAGGCTGACCATCGGCGTCGTCGAGGCGGAGGAGCACGGCACTCTGCCGCTGAAGGGCTTCCTCGAGCCCCTGCTCGCCTGGAAGCTGACGGCGGTTCGGGAATCGAATGACCGCGTCCCCCGCGTCGCCGCGAGCTTCGTGGCGCGCGACTACGAGCTCGAGCTGCTCCAGAACACGCTCTCGCGTGTCGTCCGCGACAAGCGCGCCCATCTCTTCACGATCTACGGCGAGCCCGGCGTGGGCAAGAGCCGCCTCGCCCGAGAGTTCGTCGAGGGCGTCGAAGGAGCGACGATCCTCGTCGGCCGCTCGCTCCCCTACGGGGAAGGCGTCACCTACTGGCCTCTGGCCGAGATGGTCAAGGTGGCCGCGGGAATCGCCGACGACGATCCCGTCCAGGAGGCTGTGCAGAAGCTTCGAGACTCCTGCGGCGACGACGCGGTCGCCGACCTGCTGGCGCTCGCCGTCGGCGTGCTGGAGGGCATCGAGACCGAGCGGAGCCAGCAGGAGATCGCCTGGGCGGCGCGTGAATGGGCCGCGGAGCTGGCCGATGCGCAGCCGCTGATCCTCGTCTTCGAGGACGTGCACTGGGCGGAGGAGCCGCTCCTCGAGCTGATCGAGCACCTCGCCGAGCGAGTCCGGGAGGCGCCGCTGCTGATCGTCTGCCTCGCCCGTCCGGAGCTGCTGGACATCCGGCCGGGCTGGGGTGGAGGCAGCCTCCGCGCGACGGCAATCGAGCTCGAGCCACTGGCACCCCAGGAGAGCGAGGAGCTGCTCGACGCCCTGCTCGCCGACCGCGAGCTGTCGACGGTCGAACGTCGAATGCTGCTCGAGAAGACGGAAGGTAACCCGCTCTTCGTCGAGGAGACGACGCGGATGCTGCTCGAAGGCGGCACCGCCGCGCAGCGGATTCCCGACACCCTGCAGGCGATCATCGCCGCCCGCATCGACCGGCTGCCGAAGGACGAGAAGCGGCTCCTCCAGCGCGCGTCGATGATCGGCCGCATCTTCTGGGAAGGGGCGGTCGCGCACCTGATGCCCGAGCTCG
>JAWVCV010000297.1:0-6015 GCA_033858115.1 Gaiellaceae bacterium | reverse complement strand
ATGCGCTTCGTCGCGCGCTGGGAAGACGAGCTGGCGCCGCAGACGGTGGCCGCATTCAAGGCGATCCTCCCGCTCGAGGACCAGATCATCCACTGCCGCTGGAGCGGCGAGTCGAACTGGATTCCCTGGGGCGACCGCGACCTCGGCATCGGCCCCGAGAACGCGACGAGCTATCCGCACCCGGGCGAGCTCGCGCTCTATCCGGGCGGCCAGAGCGAGACCGAGCTGCTGATGCCATACGGCTACTGCAACTTCGCGAGCAAGGCCGGACAGCTGTGGGCGAACCATTTCGCCACCCTCGTCGAGGGGCAGGAGCAGCTGAAGGAGCTCGGCCGGCTCACGCTCTGGGAAGGCGCGCAGCCGATCACCTTCCGGGAGGCTTGAGACGAGTCGAGACTTGTGTTGATTCAACACAAGCTCGTCGCGAACCCACTCGCAGCCTCGATCTCGAGTACCTCGTGTTGAATCAACACAAAGTCTCCGCCGACCCGTGGCTTCTGACGCGTTCAGGCGCCAGCCAACCGCCGCAGCGCGCCGGTGAGAGCGTCGACGGCGAGGGCGATGTCTGCCGATGAGCTGAGCTCGTCGGCGTGGTGACTGACACCCCCGTTGAGGCTGCGGACGAAGAGCATGCCGGAGGGAATCCCCGCCGTGGCGAGGATGCCGGCGTCGTGGCCCGCGCCGGACGGTAGCGCCAAGACCGGCAAACCGAGAGCTTCGACCTCGGTCCGCAGCACCGCCTGCACCAGCTCCGACATCGGCGACGGTTCCGTCCGAACCGGCTTCTCGATCGCGAGCGCCGCGGCGAGCCGGTCGAGCCGCTCTGAATCCGGCGCGCGCGCATCGACGCTGAGGACGACGCGGCCGGGGATCACGTTTGTCCCGCCCGGCTCGACCGAGAGCTGGCCCACGGTGGCAACGGCGCCCTCGATCCCGCGCGCCGTGTCACGGGCGTGGAGCACGAACTCCGCCGCCTGCACGAGGGCGTCCTCGCGGACATCCATGGGCGTCGTGCCCGCGTGGCCGGGCGTCCCGACGAACGTGCGTGTGCCGCGCACGTAGCCGACGATCGCCGTGACGATGCCGAGCGGCGCCTCGGCGCGCAGGAGCGTCGGCCCCTGCTCGATGTGCAGCTCGACGTAGGCGTCCGGCCGAGCGGTGCAGGCGCGACTCCCGGCGCAGCCGCGCTCCTCGTCTCGGAAGACGACGACCGCCAGCCCCGGGATGCCGAGCCGCTCGACCGCCTCGAGGCCGGCGAGGACGCCTAGCGTGCCGTCGAACCGGCCCGCGCCGGGGACGGTGTCGAGGTGCGATCCCGTCCACACCTGCCGGGCGCCTCCTGCCACGCGGCCGATCAAATTGCCGGCGGCGTCGACCTCGAGCTCGAGCCCCGCCTCGCGAAACCAGGTGGCCGCCAGCTCGTGTGCGCGGTCCTCCTCCGGCGAGTAGCCAATCCGGTCGCCGATCGCGGCCAGCTGCTCGAGTCGCTCGAGAAGTCTCACGGGCGCAAGCCTACGGTTCGTCGAGGCGCTGCAGGAGGAGCCAGCCCGCGAGCGGGAAGAGGGCCGAGATCGCGAAGGCGGCCTGCCACGAGGTCCACGAGACGAGCGCGGCAAACGCCACCGGAGTGCCGACGCCGCTGGCGGAGACCACCGTCTGTTGGAGCCCGATCGCAGCGCCGCTCCGCCTGCGACCGAGCTCGGCCGCGATCGTGAACGCGAGCCCGTTCCAGGCCATGGAGAGGGCCGTCGCGGTCACGATCGCTGCCGCGGCAAGCCACCCGGCCGCGCTCGCCGTGACTGCGACGAGCGCAATCGAGACTGCCATCGCCGCACCGATGATCCGGAGCGGCCGGACGCGTGAGCGGGTGACGTCGGACCAGCGGCCGACAGCGATCCGCACAACCACCGCCGCGATCTGCGAGACGGCGAGCGCGGCCGCCGCAGCGCCGGTGGTGAACCCGCGCTCGTCGTGCAGGAAGAGCACGAGGAACCCCATCAGGACGACCTGCGCGACGACGTAGGCGGCGCTGACGCCACACACGAGCAGCAGACGGCGGTCGCGAAGCGTCGCCGCGATCTCGGCTTCGTCGGGAAGCTCGCCGCCGGAGCGGGACCGCAGCACGACAGCGCCCGCGATCGCGCCTGCGAGCACAAACGCCGAGAGGAAGAGAAACCCCTCACGGGGGCCGTCGAGCAGCGGGAGGACGACCGCCGCGACGAAGCCGCCGAACGGGATCGCAGTCTGGCGGACGCCGAGCGCAAGCCCGCGCTCGTGCGCCCCGAACCACTCCATCACCGCGCGTCCGCTGCCGGACTGGACGCTGCCGCCCGCGACGCCGGCGAGCGTGAGCATCGCGACCAGGGTGCCGAAGTCCGGGGCAAACGCCGCTCCTGCGAGGAACCCCGAGCACGCAAGGAGCCCGACGGCGAGCGTCACGCGCTCGCCGAAACGGTCCGCCGCGTAGCCCCACGGCAGCATCGAGAATGTCAGCCCGATCCACTGCGCCGCGAGCACGACGCCGATCTCCGTCAGGCTCAGGTCGTAGTGCTCGCGTAGCGCCGGCGCGAGCACGGCCACGGCAAACGAAATCGTCGAGAAGCCCGCCTGCGCGGCGGTGCCGGCGGCGAGCACCGCCCACCGGTAGCGGCGCGCTGCTACAGCCCCAAGGGGTTGATCGGCTTGGCCCCGGTGTTGACGATGACGCTCTTCGTCTCGAGGTAGAGGTCGAGCGTCTCGACCCCGAGCTCGCGCCCGAAGCCAGACTGCTTGTAACCGCCGAACGGGAGACCGGGGAACGCGGTGTACGGCATGTTGATTCCCACCGTGCCCGCCTTGATCCGGCCGGCGAGCCGGTGACCACGGGCCGGATCGCCCGTCCAGACAGAGGCCATCAAGCCGTACCTGACGTCGTTCGCGAGCCGGATCGCGTCCTTCTCGTCCTCGAACGGCATGATCGTGACGACCGGCCCGAAGACCTCCTCCTGCGCGATCGTGGACGAGTTCTCGACGCCCGCGACGACGGTCGGGGGATAGAAGGCGTGCTCGCCCGGCTCGCCGCCGATGACGACCTCGCCGCCCTCCTCGCGGGCGCCCTCGACGAAGGAGTGCACCCGCTCGCGGTGCCCCTGCGAGATCAGCGAGCCCATCTGCGTCTCGGGGTCGAGCGGGTCGCCCATCCGCACCTGGGCCGCCTTGTCGGAGAACTGGCTCACGAACTCGTCGTACAGCGACTGCTCGACGAGCACGCGCGAGCGGGCCTCGCAGCTCTGGCCGGCCGCGTAGTAGATCGACCAGACCGCGCTCGGAATCGCCGACTCGAGGTCTGCGTCGGCGAAGACGATGTTCGGGCTCTTGCCGCCCAGCTCGAGCGTGAGCCGCTTGATCGGCTCCGAACAGAGCCGCATGATCTCGCTGCCCGTCTTGGTCGAGCCCGTGAAGGCGACCTTGTCCACCCCCGGGTGCTTGACGAGATAGGACCCCGTCGTCGGCCCGTCGCCCGGGACGATGTTGATCGCGCCGGCCGGAAACCCGACCTCGGCCGCGAGCTCGGCGAGGCGAAGCGCGGTCGCCGGGGTCTGCGGATCCGGCTTCAGAACGACGGTGCAGCCGGCGGCGAGCGCCGGCGCCAGCTTCCACGTCGTCATCAGCAGCGGATAGTTCCAGGGCACGATCTGCCCCGCCACGCCAACGGGCTCCTTCAGCGTGTAGGACAGGAGCGAGCCGCCGATCGGGTTCGAGCGACCGCCGATCGAGGCGATCGCAGAGGCGTAGAAGCGGAAGTTCTCGACGGCGCCGAAGAGCTCTGCCTTCGTCGAGGAGATTGCCTTGCCGACGTTGCGCGTCTCGAGCTCCGCGAGCTCCTTCCGGTTCGCGGCGATCGCGTCGGCGAGCGCGTGCAGGAGCCGCGAGCGCTCGTTCGCAGGCGTCTTGCCCCAATCGCCGTCGAGGGCGCCGCGCGCTGCTTCGACCGCGCGGTCGATCTCCGCCTCGCCCGCGAGCTGAGCGGTGCCGAGCGGCTCTCCCGAAGCCGGCTCGACGAGGTCCCGCGCTGAGGAGCCCTCGACCGTCTCGCCGTTGATGAAGAGCCCGAACTCGTGCGTCACGACAGCCACGGGGGCAATCTAGATGACGCGGCGCGGCGCGCGTGGCGGCGGCAGCTTGCCGGGCGGCTCGCGGAGGTGGGGTAGCGCGTCGAGCCTCGGGAAGGGCTTGAGCTTCTCCTGCGCGCCAGGATCGGTGCGTGCGAGCAACGCGACGGCCTCGGCGTCGCCGTAATTCGCCGCCACGTGGGGAACGCCGGGCGGGATGAAGACGAAGTCGCCCTTGCGCGCGGTCACGTGCTTCAGCAGCTCGTCGCCGAACCACGTCACGACCTCGCCCTCGAGCACGTACGCCGCCGACTCGTGCTCGTCGTGCGCGTGAGCCGACGAGCAGACGCCGGGAGGGATGCGCACGAGCTGCAGCGCGAGCTGCTCCGCGCCGACCGTCTCCGCGAGGATGCCGGCGAAGTAGTCGAGCCCGGTCTCGCCCGTCTTCGGATCGGAGGCCCGGATGACACGACAGTTCCTCATCGCTCGAAGAGTGCCGCCTGGCCCTGGCCGACGCCGACGCACATCGTGGCCACACCGTAGCGGCCGCCGCGCCGGCGGAGCTCGTGGAGCAGGGTGACGACGAGCCGCGCGCCGCTCATCCCCAGCGGGTGGCCGATGGCGATCGCGCCGCCGTTCACGTTCACCTTCTCCTCGTCCAGCCCGAGCTCGCGGACGACGGCCAGGCTTTGCGAGGCGAACGCCTCGTTCAGCTCGACCAGGTCGAGGTCGCCGACGCCGATACCGGCCCGGTCGAGCAGCTTGCGCACTGCCGGAACGGGCCCGATCCCCATCACCCGCGGGTCGACGCCGGCGACGGCGCTCGCGACGAAGGCGCCGAGCGGCTCGACGCCCAGCTCTCGCGCCTTCTCCTCCGACGCGATCACCAACGCCGCGGCACCATCGTTCAGACCGCTCGAGTTGCCGGCGGTGACCGAGCCTCCCTCTCGGAAGGCCGGCCTCAGCCCTGCCAGCTTCTCGGCCGTCGTCTCGGGACGGGGGTGCTCGTCGCGCTCGAGCTCGCCCACCGGGACGAGCTCGTCGGAGAAGTCGGCCTCGGCCCACCGCCGTTGCGAGCGCAGCGCGAACGCATCCTGTTCCTCGCGCGAGACGCCCCATCGCTCGGCGACATTCTCACCCGTCTCGCCCATCGTCTCGAGCGGAAACCGCTCCGCCAGCTCGGGATTGGGGAAACGCCACCCCAGGGTCGTGTCGTACATCGTCCGGTCACCGCGCGGGAAGGCCGCCTCGGGCTTCGCCGTCACGAGTGGCGCCCGGCTCATCGACTCCACCCCGCCCGCGACGAAGAGATCGCCGTCGCCGGCGGCGATCGCGTGGCAGGCGCCGACGACCGCCGAGAGGCCGGAGGCACAGAGCCGGTTGACCGTGACGCCGGCGACCGTCTCGGGAAGCCCGGCAAGCAGAGCGGCCATCCGGGCCACGTTGCGGTTGTCCTCGCCGGCCTGATTCGCGCAGCCGAGATAGACGTCCTCGATCTCGGCCGGATTGACTCCCGCCCGCTCGACGGCCGCTCCCACTGCGATCGCAGCCAGGTCGTCAGCCCGCACTCCGGCGAGCCCGCCCCCGTACCGGCCCACCGGCGTCCGCACCGCCGACAGTACGACCGCGCGCATCAGCTCACGTAGTCGAGCCGGACCGGCTCGGGAAACGCGCCGATCTCGTCGCCCCGGCGCAGCAGCTCCTCGACCGCGCGGCGTCCCTCGTCACCGTAGTCGCAGGTGAGCTCGTTGACGTACATCCCGACGAACTGGTCTGCGGTCTCATGGTCGATTCCGCGTCCGAAGCGCATCGCGTAGCGCATCGCCTCCCGGCGGTTGGCAAGGCCCGCCTGGATCGACTCGAGCAGCACCGCGGAAAGGTCGGACAGGCGCTCGCCGATGTCACGCCGGGCGACGTTGACTCC
>JAWVCV010000296.1:0-3621 GCA_033858115.1 Gaiellaceae bacterium | reverse complement strand
CAGCAGCGCGCCCACGACGAGCAGTCCACCGAGGACGCCGATCGCGGTCTCGAAGGAATGCACGGGAGTAGGGTCGCAGAGTGCGGATCACGGTCCTGGGCAAGTCGCCCTCCTGGCAGGACGCCGGGGGCGCCTGCAGCGGCTACCTGATCGAGGAGGACGGAACGACCGTCGTGGTCGACTGCGGCAACGGCGTGTTCAGCAAGCTCCGGCGGTTCCGCGACTACACCCGCGTGGACGCGGTGGTCATCTCACACCTCCACGCCGACCACTTCCTCGACCTCGTCCCGTTCTCGTACGCGCTCACCTACGCGCCGCGGCAGCAGCCGGTCCCGGTGGACCGCTGGCCCGGCACGGAGGAGCCCGCGCGGCCGCGCCTCATCGCCCCGCACGGGGCGACCGACACGTTCCGCCGGGTCGTGGGCGCGTGGGGCAACGAGGACCTGATCGAGAACGCGTTCCGGATCGAGGAGTACGGCGCGGACGCGCGGCCCGAGGTCGGCTCGCTGAAGTTCAGCTTCAGGTCGGTGCCGCACTTCCTCGAGACGTTCGCGATTCGCGTCGAGTCGACCGCCGGCGGCGGCGCGTTCGCGTTCGGCGCGGACAGCCGGCCGACCGTCGACCTGGTGGAGTTCGCGCACGAGGCCGACCTGCTGCTGATCGAGGCGACGCTGCCGCGGCCGGAGCGCTCGGGCCAGCGCGGCCACCTGACGCCGCGGGAGGCCGGCGAGCACGGGAAGGCGGCCGGCGCGCGCCGGTTGGTGCTGACGCACATCTCCGACGAGCTCGACGCCCTGTGGGCGCGATCGGAGGCGGAGGACGCCTTCGGCGGCCCCGTCGAGATGGCGCGCGAGGGCGCGGTCTACAGAGTTTGAGCGGCACGCCGCCGGGCTTTGGTACGGCGGTGCGCTGACGGGTACCCTGATCGGGATGCCGCCCGAGCGGGACCTGTTCGCGAACTTCGACCGCATGCGGCGCGAGATCGACGAGCTGTTCGGCGACGTGTTCGACCGGCCCACGCTCGGTGGCCGGCGCCAGTTCTCGCCCCACGTCGACGTCTACTACTGCGGGCAGCCGCCGCGCGCGATCGTGAAGGTCGAGCTCGCCGGCATCGACGTGAACGACGTGGCGCTCGAGATACGCGGCCGTCAGCTCGTGATCGAGGGCCATCGCCGCGCACAGGAGTCCGAGGGCCGGCTCTACCAGCAGATCGAGATCCCGCACGGGCCGTTCCGGCGGGTGGTCGAGCTCGGCGCCGACGCGGTGGCCGGCGAGGCGGTGGCCACGTACGACGACGGGATCCTGCGCGTCGAGATCCCGATCGCCCCGCCCGAGGACGACCGCCAGCAGGTCCCGATCCGCGCGCCCGAGGAGGACGGCGAGCGGTGAGCATCGAGGTCGGGCACCAGGACGGCGACGAGCGGCCGGGCCCTCCCCGCGAGCTCCCGGAGGGGCTGCCCGTGCTCCCGCTCAGGGAGACGGTCCCGTTCCCCGACACCCTGATTCCCCTGGCGGTCGGCCAGGAACGCTCGGTGAAGCTGGTCAACGACGTGCTGGGCGGCGAGCGGATGCTCGCGATGGTGGCTTCGCGCGACCCCGACGCCGAGTCGCCCGGTCCTGACGACCTCTACGACGTCGGCGTGGCGGGCACGGTCGCCCGCATGCTCAAGGTCCCGGACGGCACGCTGCGGATCCTGGTGCAGGGGAGTCAGCGCGTGCGGCTCACGGAGTACGTCGCGACGGAGCCCTACCTGGTCGCGCGCATCGTCGAGGAGCCGGACGTCGTCGACGACACGCCCGACATCGAGGCGCTCGCGCGCAACGTCCAGGCCACGTTCGCGCAGATCGTCCAGGACGTGCCGTACCTCCCGGAGGAGCTCCAGATCGCGGTGGCGAACCTCGACGACCCGGGCGAGCTGTCGTACATGATCGCCGGCGCCCTCCGGATCAAGACCGAGGAGCGGCAGCAGCTGCTCGAGGAGCGCAACCTCGCCAAGCGGCTGCGGCGGCTGTCGGAGATCCTCGCCCGCGAGGCCGAGCTGATCTCGATCGGGTCGCGAATCCAGTCGCAGGTCCAGTCGGAGATGGAGAAGGGACAGCGCGAGTACTTCCTGCGCCAGCAGCTCAAGGCGATCCAGGACGAGCTCGGCGAGACCGACGAGCAGGCGGCGGAGGCGAACGAGCTCCGCGAACGGATGGAGGAGGCCGAGCTTCCGGACCACGTTCGCAAGCAGGCCGAGCGCGAGCTCCAGCGCTTCGAGCGGCTGCCCCCCCAATCCGCGGAGCACGGCGTCATCCGCACCTACCTGGAGTGGATCCTGGAGCTCCCGTGGACGAAGTCGAGCGAGGACAAGCTCGACCTCGAGGCCGCGCGCGAGCAGCTCGACCGCGACCACTACGACATCGAGAAGGTCAAGGACCGCATCCTCGAGTTCCTCGCCGTCCGCAAGCTCAAGCCCGACGCGCGCTCCGGGATCCTGTGCTTCGTCGGGCCGCCGGGCGTCGGCAAGACCTCGCTCGGAAAGTCGGTCGCGGCGGCCATGGGCCGCACGTTCGAGCGGATCTCCGTGGGCGGCGTGCGCGACGAGTCCGAGATACGCGGACACCGGCGCACCTACATCGGGGCGATCCCGGGCACGATCGTCCGCGCGCTCCGCGACGCGGCTGTGAACAACCCGGTCCTGATGATCGACGAGATCGACAAGATGGGCGCGGACTTCCGCGGCGATCCCGCCAGCGCGATGCTCGAGGTGCTCGACCCCGAGCAGAACTCGAGCTTCCGGGACCACTACCTCGACCTGCCGTTCGACCTCTCGAACGTCTTCTTCATCTGCACCGCGAACCAGCTCGACCCGGTCCCGCGGCCGCTGATCGACCGGATGGAGATCATCGAGCTGTCGGGCTACACCGAGGAGGAGAAGCTCGAGATCGCCAAGCGCTACCTCGTGCCGCGCCAGGTGGAGCGCAACGGCCTGACGAAGTCGAAGATCGAGTTCTCGGGCGACGCGCTGAAGCTGATCATCGAGGGCTACACGCGCGAGGCGGGCGTGCGCAACCTCGAGCGCGAGATCGGGGCGCTCTGCCGGAAGGTCGCGCGCGAGTACGCCGAGGGGAGGCGCACGCGCAAGAAGACGATCCGGCCGAAGCACGTGGTCGAGTACCTGGGCAAGCGGCGCTTCCAGCCCGACGTGGCGCGGCGCACGGGCGAGCCCGGCGTGGCCACCGGCCTGGCGTGGACCCCCGCGGGCGGGGACGTGCTGTTCGTGGAGGCCACCTCGTACCCCGGCGAGGGCAAGCTGCAGGTGACCGGCCAGCTCGGCGACGTGATGAAGGAGTCCGCGCTGGCGGCACTCTCCTACGTGAAGCGCAACGTGGCCGCCCTCGGCGACGCGGTGCCGGACGACTGGTTCCGCGAGAACGACGTGCACGTCCACGTGCCCGCGGGGGCGATACCCAAGGACGGGCCCAGCGCGGGCATCACGATGGCCACCGCCCTGTCGTCGCTGGTGAGCGGGCGCCCCGTGAGGTCGGACACGGCGATGACCGGCGAAATCACCCTCACCGGGAAGGTGCTCCCGATCGGCGGTCTGAAGGAGAAGGCGCTGGCCGCGCAGCGGGCCG
>JAWVCV010000295.1:0-3284 GCA_033858115.1 Gaiellaceae bacterium | reverse complement strand
CGTGTCTAGCGCAGCGCGGCCGCGAGCACGTCGCCGATCGCCTCGGCGGGCTGGGGGCGGGCGTAGAGGAAGCCCTGGGCGCGATCGCACCCGAATCCGCGCAGGTGCTGCTCCTGCTCGCGCGTCTCGACGCCTTCGGCCACGACCGTCAGTCCCACTGCGTGGGCCATGTCGATTGTCGCCTTGACGATGGCGCGGTCATCGGCGTTGCGCTCGAGGCTTGAGACGAACGAGCGGTCGACCTTCAGGACGTCGAGCGGGAAGCGCTTGAGGCGGCTGAGCGACGAGTAGCCGGTGCCGAAGTCGTCGAGCACGAGGCTCAGTCCGTACTGCCCCAGCGAGTCGAAGACGGTCGCCGGCGAGTCGGCCTCCTCCATCAGCACGGTCTCGGTGATCTCCAGCGCGAGCGTCCCGGGGCGCAGCCCGGTCTGCTCGGCGACCGCCGCCACCTGGGCGGGGAGGAGGGGGTTGAGCGCCTGGCGCCCGGAGACGTTCACCGAGACACCGAGCCTGGGGTCGATGTCCCGCTGCCAGGCTGCGGTCTGGCGACAGGCGTGCTCAAGGACGCGCAGCCCGAGCATGGCGATCAGCCCGGTCTCCTCGGCGATCGGGATGAACTCGAGCGGGCCGACCAGGCCGCGCTTCGGGTGCTGCCAGCGCACGAGCGCCTCGGTCGACACCGGCCGGCCCGTGGCGAGGTCGATCACCGGCTGGTAGTAGACCACGAGCTCGTCGCGGTCGAGGGCGCGCCGCAACTCGGTCTCGGTGCGAACGCGGGCCATGAGCGAGGTGCGCATCGCCTCGTCGTAGAGCTCGTAGCGCCCGCGGCCGCGCGCCTTGGAGCGGTACATCGCGGCGTCGGCGTCGCCGAGCAGTGACTCCGGGGTGTCCTGAACGCTCGTGGCCAGCGTGCCGCCGATGCTGACGGTGAAGAAGTGCTCGCCGCTCGAGAGGGCCATCGGGCGCGTCACCGTGGCGGCGAGCCGCGCCGCGACGTCAGTGGCGCCACGGACGGCGTCGACGTCGGGGCAGATGACGACGAACTCGTCGCCGCCCAGGCGCGCGACCATGTCGGTCTCGCGCACCGCGGCGTTCAGCCGCGGCCCGAGCGCGAGCAGCACCTCGTCGCCGGCGGCGTGGCCGAGCGAGTCGTTGATCAGCTTGAAGCCGTCGATGTCGAGGACGAACACGGCCACGTCGATGCGCTCGCGGTGCCGGCGGGCCAGCGCCTGGGCGAGCCGGTCGAGCGTGAGCGTGCGGTTGGGCAGGCCGGTGAGCGGGTCGTGCAGGGCGGCGTGCCGCGTCACCTGCTCCTCGCGGTCGCGCTCGACGGCCATGATGATCAGCGTGGCGACCGCCGTGAGGAAGGCGACCTCGTCCTCGGTGAACGCGTGCGGCTCGAGGGAGTTGACATCGAGGACGCCGAACGGCTGATCGTGGGTCTCGATCGGAACACTGAGGCTGCTGACGACGCCGAGCGCCGCGAGCGTGGCCGACGGCTCGAAGCGCGTCTCGGTCGCCATGTCCTCGACGATCGTCGGCTCGTCGGTACGGAGCGTGTGCGCGGCGCTGTCGCTCTCGCTCAGGCTGAGCGTCATCGGCTGTGAGCCGATGGGTCCGCCGGGGAAGCCGACGGCGGCCACCAGGGAGAGCCGTGCGCCGGCGTCGTCCAGCTCGAGGACGCGACCGACGTCGACGCCGAGCGTGGCGGTCGCCGTTCGCACCGCCTCGGTCATCAGCTCGCCGAGGTCGTGGCTCCCGAGCGCGAAGCGAGCGAGCGCCGCGACGGCGTTCTGCTGGCGGGCGCGGCGTGCCAGCTGCCGCGCGGTGCGGGTGCGCTCGGAGATGTCGCGGGCGACGACGAGCAGCGAATCGATGCTCTCGTCCTCGTTGCGCACGGGCACGGCCTGCACCGCGAACGTCACCCCGTCGCTCTCGAACTCGAAGTAGCGCCGCTCGCCGAGCAGCGCGGCCCTGTAGTTCTCGAGGCAGAGCTGGAGGACGTCGTCGGGCACCTCGGCGTACAGATCGGCCACCTTGCGGCCGCGGAACATCGTCTCGTCGAGGAACCCGAGTCGCTGGATCGCCTCGCCGTCCGCGATCAGGACCCGGAGCTCGTGATCGAGCAGGAAGACGGTGGTGTCCGGCAGGTTGGACGTCAGCGTGCGGTGCAGCGATTCGGAGTCGCGGATCAGCCGGTCGGCCTGATGGCGCTCGGCCTCGCCCGCCCTGGCCTCGGTGACGTCCCTCGCCGCGAAGTACAGGGCGCCGTCGACGGCGGCCGTCGTCCAGCTGAGGGTCCGGTAGTCCCCGTCACGCGTGCGATAGCGGTTCTCGAACGTCACGATCCCGTCGTCCGGGGCCGCGAGGAGCGTGGGCCGGGCGAGCGTCGCGTCGACGTCGTCCGGATGGACGAAGGAGATGAACGGCTCGGCCATCAGCTCCTCGCGGGTCCAGCCCAGACACTGCGCCCAGGCCGGGTTGAGCTCCGTGAAGTAGCCGTCCCGGGACGTGCCGAGCATGTCGAGCGAGAGCTCGTAGAGCCGCTGGACTGCGTCTACCGATGGCCGCTCCGCGTCGCGGGTCACTGCGGTCCCCTTCGACATGGCTGCGCTAGAGCACAAGAGCAATGTGCTATGGAGGAGGACAACAGACTACTCAGCATGATCACTGCGTGACGGGCTCCTCCGCCGGGGCCGGGACGGCAGCGACGACCCGGTTGCGGCCCGTCGTCTTGGCGAGGTAGAGCGCGCGGTCGGCCGCACGGATCAGCGAGGGGCCGTCGGCCGCGTGGTCGGGCAGCGTCGCGACGCCGAGGCTGGCGGTGATGTGAGCCGAGACCGCCGGGATCGTCATCCCGTCGAAGTTCGCCCGCATGGTCTCGGCCGCCTGCAGGGCGCCCTCCAGGTCGGTGTCCGGCAGTAGGACGACGAACTCCTCGCCGCCCCAGCGCCCGGCGAAGTCGCTGGCGCGCACGCCGCGGCGCAGCGTCGCCCCGAAGGTCTCGAGCACCTCGTCGCCGGCCTGGTGGCCGTGACGGTCGTTCAGCGCCTTGAAGTGGTCGAGGTCGATCACGATCGCGGACAGCGGGGAGTCGGAGCGCAAGGCCTGGGCCACCATGCGGATCAGCGCCTCCTGCACGGAGCGCGCGTTGGGCAGCTTGGTCAGCGGGTCGGTGGCCGCCCGGTGCTCGGCGATCGCGAGGTTGCGCAGGTTGGCGAGGACGGGCGCGGCCTGCGCCACGGCGCCGGTGATGCTCTCGCGCTCGGCGGCCTTGACCTGGC
>JAWVCV010000294.1:0-4385 GCA_033858115.1 Gaiellaceae bacterium | reverse complement strand
GCCCTAGATTCCCCCTTGCAGCGAGCACGGGACGCGATTAGGTCGAGTCCACTCCGGTAGGCCGTAGGCGGAAGCCGAAAGTTCGTCGGAGTGGCGGACGAAAGCGCACCCGGCTCGCTGAATTTATTTGTGGCGCAAGCAGAAAAGGATCCGCGGAAGCGGATCCTTTTTTCGCGCCAAGACCCCTGAAGGGTCGCTTCGCTCCCGGGCTCGCTCAGGAGCGATCCCTATCGGTAACGTCGCCCCGGTGCGAAAGCTCCTGATCCTTGTCTGCGTGATCGTGTTCGTCGATGCGATGCTGTTTGGGGCGCTCGCGCCGCTGGTGCCCGGGTACGCGGACGAGTTCGGGCTCTCGAAGACCGGAGCGGGGCTGCTCGTCGGCTCGTTCGGCGCCGGGGCGCTGCTCGGCGCGATCCCGGGCGGGCTCGCGGCTGCCCGCTTCGGGCCGAAGCGGGCAATCGTCACCGGGCTGCTACTGCTTGCCCTCGCGAGCTTTGCCTTCGCGGCCGGCGAAGGCCCGTGGGCGCTCGGGCTGGCTCGGTTCGTGCAGGGGTTCTCGAGCACCGTCACGTGGGCGGGCTCGTTCGCCTGGCTCACCGTCGCCACGCCGCGCGACCGTCGCGGTGAGTTGATCGGGACCGCGTTCGGCGCAGCCGTCTTCGGCGCCATCCTCGGGCCGCTGTTCGGCGCGATCGCCGACGCCGTCAGCGTCCGCGTCGCGTTCGCCGCCGTCGGGCTCGTGGCCGTCGCGCTCGCCGCCTGGGCGGCCTCCAGGCCCGCTGCACACGCGGAGGGGAAGAGCCCGGGCGGCGTGCGACGCGCGCTCGGCGACCGCACATTCCTCGGCGGCCTCTGGCTGAACACGCTACCCGCGCTGCTCTTCGGCGTCCTCGTCGTGCTCGTGCCCCTCAGACTCGACCGCGACGGTTTCACGCCCTTCGCGATCGGCGCCGTCTTCCTGGCCGCCGGCCTCGTCGAGGTGGCCGCGAACCCGCTCCTCGGGCGCTTCTCGGACCGGCGCGGCCGCCTCCTCCCCATCCGCGCCGCCCTCGCGGCCTCGGTCGTCGTCGCCGTCGCGTTCGCGATCGCGCGCGACCCGTACGCGGTCGCCCTGCTCGCCGTCTTCGGCGCGATCTCGTTCGGCGCCTTCTACACGCCCGGAATCGCGCTCGTCTCCGACCGCGCCGAGGCCGCGGGCCTCTCGCAGGCGCTCGGCTTCGGGATCATGAACTCCGCCTGGGCGCTCGGGAATATGAGCGGTCCCGCGCTGGCAGGCACGCTCGCCGACGCCTTCGGCGACGGGCTGCCCTACCTCATCGCCGCCGCGCTCTGTCTCATCACGCTGCTCGCGACCGGAAACCGTTCGAGCGCCCAGGTCGCGTCGAGCGGACGCTTGCCGTAGTGCTCGCCGTTGACGAGTGCGTAGTCGCCCGTCCGTGGATCCATCGGCAGGCGCGACTCGGCCGGATACCAGCGGTTGTGGCGCTCGATCAGGTCGTTCACCTCGCCGAAGCTCCAGGTCGCGACGAGCTCGACCCATCCGGCCTCGTCGCCCGCGAGCGCGTCGTGGGCCGCCGCGAGCGCCTCCTCGTGCTCGGCCGTCAGCCGCGCGATCTCGCGTAGCCTCGCCATGTACGGCAGCGGCCCACCGAGCGAAGCGAGGTAGCCGCTGGCATCGGCGCCGAAGTTGCGCAGTCGCAGCCGCAGCGGCTTGCCTTTGAGCGGGCTGTCGCGGACGTCTGCCTCGAGGCCGGCGAGGTTCCGACGGTCGCGCGGCGTCTCCGGCAGGACGACGCCCTGGCGCATGATCCGCTCGCGTTCGCGACGGTTCATCGCCTCAGCGTAGCTAGCGGCCGAACAGGCGCGCGACGAGCCCCTTCCGCGCCGACGCGGGCTCGGGTTCGCGATCCCGCGGCGGCCTCTCGAGCAGGGCGAGGACGTTCTCCTGGGAGCGACGCCGGGCCTGCTCGGCCCGTTCGCGGTCTCCCTGGAGCGCCGCTCTCATCTCGGCGATCTGACTCTCCTCAGGCACTCGTCGAGGTTCGATTCGCCCCCGGTCCTTCCTGCTCCAGGAAGGCGCACCGGCGGTGGTCGCCGGGCAGCGGCGAGGGGCCGAGACGGACAACGCGATAGCGCCCCTCTTCGAGGTCGACCAGGTCGCCGCGGGCGCGTGGTGGTCCGTCCCGCGCCAGCAAGCGGTAGCCGGCCGCCGTAGGCAACAAGAGGACGTGGCCCGCCGGCGCCTCCGCGGCCTCCTGCGGCTCCGCCACCGGCTGCTCAGATGGGGGCGGCGGAGCCTCGTCGAGCAGCGACACGACGCTGTCCACCAGCTCCGCGAGCCGGTCGAGCGGAGGAATCAGAACGGGGGGCTGTTGCCGCCGTCGGCGCCAGAACCACATCTTCAGCGACTTCGCGTCGCGGCGACCGCTCCCTGCCGTCGCGGCCTCAGCCGCCAGGCAGGCCGCCTGCCTCGTACCGGGTCGACACGACCTCCGCGGACTCGGCGTATGCCTCGTCGCCCGAGTTCGTCTCCTGCTCGACTCCGGCGCGGTGCCGGAGCGCTGCGTCGTCGACCGGGTACACGAGCCCCGGCCTGCCGTTGCGGGCGCCGACGGCCAGAACGACGAACGGCTCACTCCCGGCGGCGACGATCACGTGCTTCGTCCAGGGCGGGCAATGGACGAAGTCCCACGCCTTCAGAGGACGCTCCTCACCCTCGACGATCAGGATCCCCTCGCCCGCCAGCACCAGGAAGTTCTCCTGAGCGTCCTCGCCGTGGTACATGCAGGCCGGCTGGCCCGGCTGCATGACGGCGATGTTGATTCCGACCTCGGGGAACCGCGCGTCGCCCTTGCCTTCCCACTGCGTGAAGCGGCCGAAGTCCCCGCTGTCCTTCCAGACCGCCTCGGTCGTGTTGAGCACGTACCAACCCTCCCCCTCGGGCACGAGCCCGTGCTCCGTCTCCTGCAGCCGCGCTTCCTTCACTGTCCCTCCTCTGCCGCACGCGCGGCCTCGACGAGCTTTGCCGGAGCGACCTCACCGTAGGCGTCCTCCGCGATCCCCGCGACCTCGTCCCAGTCGAGCCCTCGGTCGAGGCGAACGCCGAGCCAGCCGCGTTGGCCGACGTAGGGCGGGACGAAGAACCGCTCCGGATCCGAATCGACGAGGAGCCGTTGCATGCCGTCTCCCGCCGCACACCAGATCGCGAAGCGACCGTCACCGTGGTGGTCCGTCAACACCATCAGGAACGCCCGCTTCTCCCGGACGAAGAAGGTCGGCGCACCATGACTCAGCCGCTCGCTCGTCTCCGGCAGGCCGAGACAGAGCTCGCGGATCCGCACCAGCGCGCGGTCGCGCTCCTCCGGGCCGATCACGCTCCTATCGTATTAGGAGGCTTGCGCGACGACGCACGGCCTGGTGTCGCCCGGGAAGGGCGACGGCCTCGAACCCGCCACGACGAGCGCACCGTCGAACAGGTCGGGGAACTCCAGCGGGCTGTGCCGCGGCGGCGGCGGGCCATCGCGTTCGACGAGCTCGTAACCATCTGCGAGCTGGAGGAAGACGAGGTGACTGGATGCGGGCGCGGCTGACGCTGCGGGGCGCTCGCGCTCGAGCCCCCGGATCCGGTCTGCGAATCTGGCTGCCTGCGCGCGGCGCCGCGTGTTCTCGCTCCGCAAGCGCGCGATTTCGGCATCGCACCCGTGGACGTCGTTCGTCAGCCGCTCGACCTGATCGCGCAGTCCACGAGTGGCCTCATCGAGGACGCGCACGTCGTCGAGACGATGCGCCAGCTCCTCGTCGCGGACGCGCATTCGCCTGACAAATCCCACTGCCTGGGTGCGGCGGCGGTCTCGGTCGGCTGCCAGCGCCGTCAGCTCCCGGTCGCGCTCGGCAAGACGCTGCTCGGCTGCAACGAGCTTCGCCCGCTGCTCCTCGAACTTGGCGGCCACACGCGCGTGACCCCGCAACTCTCCGTCACGGTGCTCGAGCTCGGCGTCGCGCGCACGCACCCTCTGGACGAAGCGGGCCACCTGGGCTCGCCGCTCGTCCCGCTCGGTCGCGACTGCGGCCAGCTCCCGGCCTCGCTCGGCGAGCTGCTGCTCGGCGGCGGCGAGCTTAACCCGCTGCGTCTCGAGCTGGCCCGCAATTCGATCCCGGCCCTCGAGCTCGGCCTGGAGCCCGCGGATCCTTTGAACGAAGCGGCCGGCCTGGGCGCGCCGCCGATCGCGCTCGAACGTGAGCGCAGCAAGCGTGTGCTCTCGCTCAGCGAGACGCCGCTCGGCACCGTTGAGCTGACGACGATGGTCGTCGAGCTCGGCGACAACCCGGGTGCGATCTTCGTCGCGTGCCCGAATCCTCTGGACGAACCGGGCGGCCTGCGCTCG
>JAWVCV010000293.1:0-2942 GCA_033858115.1 Gaiellaceae bacterium | reverse complement strand
TGCAGCCTCTTCGCGGCCGAGGTCGCGACGATCGCGGCCGAGCTTCGCGACGCCGAGCTCCAGCCCCTCCCGCGCCCGATCACCCTGCCGGTCTGGCACCGCCGCCGTGCCTACACGGGCATCCGCGCCGTCGGCGCTGCCGCGGCCGTCGCGGTGATGGCACTCGGGATCGCGTCCCGCTCGCCGCTCTCGAACGGCGACCGCCACTCGATCCAGCTCCCGCGCGTGGTCGACTTCTCCGGCGGCGACCAGGCCGAGATCCAGCGGCTGCGCAACCAGCGCAGCGATGCGATCGCGGTCGCCCGTGCGACCCGGAACCGGCCGGCTCGCCGTCTGGTCAACCAACCGGCCTAGCTCGAGGCTTGGGTAGACTGCGGGCGCGTTTGCGGCGCCGCGCGCCGCCCTTTCCACCATCGAGCTCTACCGGGGAGATACATGTCTGAGCACGCGCAGAGCCGCGCCGGCAAGGTGATCGAGATCAAGGGCGTCGTCATCGACGCCGTCTTCCCGGACGAGCTGCCCGGGATCTACAACGCGCTCTCGATCCAGGTGCCGAGCGCCGACGGGAGCACCCGCACGCTGATCGCGGAGGTGCAGCAGCACCTGGGCGACGATCGCGTCCGCGCCGTCGCGATGGACTCGACCGACGGACTCGCGCGCGGCGTCGACGTCGTCGATACGGGCGGGCCGATCTCGGTGCCCGTGGGCGAGGCGACGCTCGGCCGGATCTGGAACGTGATCGGCGAGCCCGTCGACAACAAGCCGCCGGCCGGGAAGGACGTCGAGCGTTGGTCGATCCACCGCGATCCGCCCGCGTTCCGCGAGCTCTCCCCGACGGTCGAGATCTTCGAGACGGGGCTGAAGGTCGTCGACCTGATCGCGCCCTACGTGAAGGGCGGCAAGATCGGCCTCTTCGGCGGCGCCGGCACCGGCAAGACGGTGCTGATCCAGGAGCTGATCCACAACATCGCCCGTCAGCACGGCGGTGTCTCCGTCTTCGCCGGCGTCGGCGAGCGCACCCGCGAGGGCAACGACCTCTTCCTCGAGATGACCGAGTCCGAGGTGATCGACAAGGTCGCGCTCGTCTACGGGCAGATGAACGAGCCGCCCGGAGCGCGGCTGCGCGTCGGCCTCTCCGGCCTGACGATGGCGGAGTACTTCCGCGACCAGGGCCAGGACACGCTGCTCTTCATCGACAACATCTTCCGTTTCGTCCAGGCCGGCTCCGAGGTGTCCGCGCTCCTCGGCCGCATGCCGAGCGCCGTCGGCTACCAGCCGACTCTGGCGACCGAGATGGGTCAGCTGCAGGAGCGGATCACCTCGACGAAGACCGGCTCGGTGACCTCCGTGCAGGCGATCTACGTCCCCGCCGACGACCTCACCGACCCGGCGCCCGCGAACACCTTCGCGCACCTCGATGCCACGACGGTGCTCTCGCGCGCGATCGTGGAGAAGGGGATCTATCCGGCCGTCGACCCGCTCGACTCGACCTCCCGCGCGCTCCAGCCCGGGATCGTCTCCGAGGAGCACTACGCGGTGGCGACGCAGGTGCAGCAGGTGCTGCAGCGCTACAAGGACCTGCAGGACATCATCGCCATCCTCGGCATGGACGAGCTGACCGACGAGGACAAGCTCGTCGTCTCGCGCGCCCGCAAGGTCGAGCGCTTCCTCTCGCAGCCGAACTTCGTCGCCGAGCAGTTCACCGGCACCCCGGGCGAGTACGTCAAGCTCGAGGACACGATCAAGGGCTTCCGCGAGATCATCGAGGGCCAGCACGACGAGCTGCCCGAGGCGGCGTTCTACATGGTCGGCACGATCGAGCAGGCCGTCGAGAAGGGCGCCCGCACGGCTGAAGCGGCCGCGGCGTAATGGCGGAGAGCCATCCGCGGTTCGACGTCGCCCTCGTCACGCCCGAGGGCGAGACCTTCAGGGGCGAGGCCGAGATGCTGATCGTCCCCGGCCAGGCCGGGGAGATCGGCGTGCTCGCGCGCCACGCACCGCTCGTGGCGACGCTGAAGGCGGGTTCGACGCGCGTCTACCGCGACCGGGCGAACGAGGACGTCCTCGAGTTCGCGACCGGACCGGGATTCTTCAAGGTGGAGCTCGACAACGCGATCGCGCTCGTCGACGACGCAGTCGACGTCAAGCAGATCGATGAGGAGCGCGCCCGCAAGCAGCTCGAGGAGGCGAAGGCGGAGCTCGAGCGGATCGAAGGCGGCGAGTCGAATGCCGACCGCTGGCAGATCGAGCAGCGGATCCTGCACGCCGAGAACCAGCTCAACGTCGCCGGCAAGCTCTAGTCGTGCGCGCGACCGTCGCAGAGAAGCGAGAGGTCGCCAAGGGAACGCTGCTCGTCCTCTTCGCGGTCGACGGCTATCCGGACTATCGGCCGGGCGCCTATTTCTGGGTCGAGCTTCCGGACCGCGGCCACCAGGACGAGAAGGGCCTCCGCCGTCACATCTCGCTCGTCACGTCGCCGACCGAGGTCGGGGTCGTCGGTCTCGCGACCCGGGTGCGTGAGACGGCGTTCAAGCAGACGCTGGCCGAGCTCGAGCTCGGCGACGAGGTCGAGGTCGAGGAGCCGAAAGGATCATTCCTGCTCCCGGAGGACACAAGCGTGGACTACGCCTTCGTCGCGGGGGGAATCGGGATCACCGTCTTCCGCTCGATGCTCCGCTTCATCGCCGACAAGGAGCTGCCCTACCGGGTGACGCTCGTCTACTCGAACCGTGACCGGGAGTCGGCGGCGTTCCTCGACGAGCTCGAGGAGCTCGAGCACCGAATCGAGGGGCTGCAGGTGATGCTGACGATGACCGACGATCCGGAGTGGGAGGGCGAGACGCGCCATCTCGACGCGGACGTGCTGCGGGAGCTCGTCGGCCCGCTCGACGCCCGGACGTTCCTCGTCGCCGGCCCTCCTCCGATGACGGAAGCCGTCGCGG
>JAWVCV010000292.1:0-4331 GCA_033858115.1 Gaiellaceae bacterium | reverse complement strand
TGCGTCTCGACGGCGAGCGCGAGATGGTGGAGGCCGGGGGCGTAGAGCTCGAACGGCTGCTCCGCCTCCGGGCCCGAGGACTGCCGCAGGCCGAGCGAGCCCGAGCCGCTCGCGGGAAAGCGGAGGTAGTGGATCTGCTCGCCGCGCTCGCCGGGAAACAGGCTCGGCGGCTCGAGCCCGAGCGGCCCGAAGACCGCCGCGTAGAACGCAAGCGAGCGCTCGAGGTCGCGGCAGGCGAGGTCGACGTGGCCCAGGCCGACGAGCATGCGCCGATTCGACCACATCGGCGGCCGTTCTGGAACCGGAGGGTAGAAACCCCGGCCGGAACCTAGTTCAATCAGGGTGACGATGAGGGAGAGGACGATGTGAGCGCAACCGCCGTGACGAGCGCCGGTGCTCCACGCGTGGCCCGCGACGGGCCGCCGCTGATTCGCGCCGAGGGGATCTGGAAGATCTTTGGCCCCCGCGCGGAGCGCCTGCTGGGAACGGAAGACGTCGACCTGCCGCGCCGCGAGCTGCGCGCGAAGACCGGCTGCGTGGTCGCCGTCCGCGACGTCTCGATCGAGGTCTGGCCGGGCGAGGTCTTCGTCGTGATGGGGCTCTCCGGCTCGGGCAAGTCGACGCTCGTGCGCACGCTGATCCGGCTGATCGAGCCGACGGCAGGGACGATCGAGATCGACGGCCGCGACGTGATCGCGGCGGGCCGCTCCGAGCTCCGCGAGCTGCGCCGGCACACCGTCTCGATGGTGTTCCAGCACTTCGGGCTGCTCGCGCACCGGCGGGTCGTCGACAACGTCGCGTTCGGGCTGGAGGTGCAAGGCGTGCCGAAGGCGCAGCGCCTCGCCCGGGCGGAGGAGATGCTGCGGCTCGTCGGCCTCGACGACTCCGGCAACCAGTTCCCCGACCAGCTCTCGGGCGGGATGCAGCAGCGCGTGGGGCTCGCGCGTGCCTTCGCCGTCGACCCCAAGGTGATGCTCTACGACGAGCCGTTCAGCGCCCTCGATCCCCTGATCCGCCGGGACATGCAGGACGAGGTCTGCCGGCTCCAGCTCGAGACGGGCAAGACGATGCTCTTCATCACGCACGACCTGCCGGAGGCGCTGCGGCTGGGCGACCGGATCGCGATTATGCGCGACGGCGCGATCGTCCAGCTCGGGACGCCGGAGGAGCTCGTGGGGGAGCCGGCCGACGAGTACGTCGCGAACTTCACCCGCGACATCCCGAAGAGCCACGTGCTGACGCTCCGCTGGATCATGCGCGAGCCCACTGCGGCAGATCCGACCGACGGTCCGAAGCTCGACGTCACCACGACCGTCCGCCAGGCGATGCCGGCCCTCGCCGGGGGCGAGAAGCCGGTGTGCGCCGTCGAGAACGGGCAGATCGTCGGGATCGTCGACCGCGACGCGGTCTTCCAGGCGATCGCCGGCGAGAGGGGCGACTGACAATGGCCTCGGTCGTCGCGGAGACGGCCACAACTCCTGCGGCGATCGTCGTCCACCGCACCTGGTGGCGGGGGCGGCTCGTCCAGGTGGTGGGCATCGTCGCGCTGATGTACGTCGCCTACCGGGCGCGAGGGCTCGACTATCCCTGGCCGAATCGGATCGTCTGGAACTCGCTCTCCGTGCATCTCGACGACTTTCAGGTCTGGCTCCTCACCGAGCGGGGCCAGGAGAACCAGTCGATCGTCTTCACGGTCTTCGAAGGCTTCAGCTCCGCGATCGACCATCTCGTGGAATGGTTCAGCCGGCTGCTCCTCTGGCTGACCTGGGTGGGCGCGACGGTCGCGGGCACCGCGCTCGTCCTGCGCTTCGGCGGCCTACGCGCGGCGCTGATCTCGCTGTTCGCGTTCGCGACCTTCGCCCTGCTCGGCCTCTGGGAGGAGAGCATGGAGACGCTGGCTCTCATGCTGGTCGCCGTCGGGCTCTCCCTCCTCGTCGGGATTCCGTTGGGAGTCGCCGCGGGCCGCTCCGCGCGGTTTCACCGCGTGATCACGCCGGTGCTCGACGCGATGCAGATCGTCCCCGCGTTCGCCTACCTGATGCCGGTCGTGATCCTCTTCTCGATCGGGCCGGCCGCCGCCGTCGTCTCGACGATGATCTACGCGATCCCGCCGGCGATCCGGATCACCGCACTCGGGATCCGGGGGGTGCCGGTGAACACGGTCGAGGCGGCGACCTCGATGGGCGCCACCCGGCTGCAGCTGCTCGGCAAGGTGCAGCTCCCGCTCGCCCGGCGCCTGATTCTGTTGGGCGTCAACCAGACGATCCTCTTCGCGCTCTCGATGGTCGTGATCGCGGGCCTGATCGGCGGCGGCGGCCTGGGCGCGGTCGTGACGAGCGGCCTCTACTCGAACCCGGCGCTCGCCATCCTCGCCGGGCTCGTGATCGTGGTCATGGCGATGGCCGTCGACCGCTCCACCGAGGCGATCGCGGACCGGACCGACCCGGCGGCTCCGCACGTCGACGAGACGAGGAAGCGGCGGGACCTGCAGACCCTGGCGCTCGGCGCGGCGATCGTGGGCGGAGTCGGCCTCTCGAAGGTCTTCGGCGTCGCCCCCGCCTACCCGGACGAGGTCGGGAGCTCGGCACGCACGGCCACGCTCGAGGAGTGGCTGCTGGCCAAGATCCAGGTCGTGCTCGACTACATCCAGGACCCCACCACCTGGGTCTTCGCGGTCACCGAGCGCGTCGGCACCTTCATCCTCCAGCACTTCCTGCTCCCGCTGCAGGAGTTCTTGGTCGAGGCTCCCTGGCTGACGACCGTCGTCGGGCTGACGGCGATCGCGTTCGTCGTCAGCGGCCTCCGGCCGGCGCTCACGACCCTCCTGATGCTCGGCGTGATCGGGTTCACCGGTGTCTGGGCGCTCGCGATGGACACGCTCTCCCAGGTGCTCGTCGCGACTGCGATCGCCGTCGTGCTCGGAGTCGTCCTGGGCGTCCTCGCCGCCGAGAGCGACCGCTTCTCGCGGGCGATGAGGCCTGTCAACGATCTGCTGCAGACGCTGCCGCAGCTCGTCTACATCATCCCGTTCATCTACCTGATGCCGGTGTCGATCGTCCCGGGGATCGTCGCCGGCGTCCTCTACGCGTTTCCCGTCACTCTGCGGCTCGTCGAGCGGGGCGTGCGGGACGTTGCGCCGACGTCGGTCGAGGCCGCAAGCGCATTTGGGTCGTCGCGGCGGCAGGTGCTGACGAAGGTCAAGCTGCCGCTCGCCGGTGACGCGGTGATGCTCGGCGTCAACCAGGCGATCATCATGGTGCTCGCCGTCGTCGTCATCGCCGGGCTCGTCGGTTCCGGCGGCCTCGGCTACGAGGTCGCGCAGGGCCTCGTCCGCGGGCAGTTCGGGCAGGGCGTGATCGCGTCGGTCGCGATCCTCGCCCTGGGAATCGCCCTCGACCGCGTCACGCAGGGCACGCGCCAATCGAAGAAGGAGGGCATCGCATGAACGGCAGCACCGGGTCCCACAACGAGAGGGAGGGTCGGATGTCGGTTCGAGTCGGCTGGCTAGGTCGTACAGGCCTGGCCGGTCTCACGCTCGTCGCAGTCGCCGCGCTTGCCGTGGCAGGCAGTGCCTTGGGCAAAGGCTCAGGACAGAGCTGCAGCGTCGTCATCAACGAGCAGTCGTGGTCGGGCTCGACGGCGAACACCTACGTGGCGAAGTACGTGCTGGAGAAGCGGCTCGGCTGCAAGGTGAAGCTGACGCAGGTCACCGAGGGCCCGCCGTATTTCCAGGCCATGCGGGACGGCAAGGTCGACGTTGCGCTCGAGGACTGGGACAACACGACCACGAAGCAGGCTCAGCCGTATCTCAAGGACGGCTCGGTTCGCATCATCGGCTCGAACGGGATCACGGGCGTGATCGGCTGGTACATCCCGCGCTACCTGCTCAAGCAGTACCCGCAGTTCAAGACGTGGCGGGGCCTCAAGGGCAAGGAGTCCGTCTTCAAGTCGCCCGAGTCGGGCTCGCAAGGGATGTTCCTCGGCGGCGATCCCTCCTACGTGCAGAAGGACCGCGCGCTGATCAAGGGCCTCGGGCTCAACCTGAAGCACGTGGTCGCGGGCGCCGAGCCCGCGCAGGTGGCTCGCTGGAGCCAGCTGTACAAGCAGAAGAAGCCCGTGCTCTTCTACTGGTACGACCCGCAGTACCTGAACGCGCAGTACGACCTCGTCCGCGTCGGGCTGCCCAAGCGCTTCAAGGGCTGCCTCGACGACGAGAAGCAGGGCGGGGATCCGAAGAAGTACGCGTGCGAGTACCCGTCCTACGGCCTCGACAAGCTGATCTCGAAGAAGTTCGCGACGAGCGGCTCGCCGACGGCTCTCAAGTTCGTCCG
>JAWVCV010000291.1:0-4804 GCA_033858115.1 Gaiellaceae bacterium | reverse complement strand
CGACTGGGGCATCGAGCGATTGTACCCGGCAAGCGGGATAGGCTCCTCGAATGCGGGTCGGGATCAGCCTTCTCACGCTCGTCCCCGGCGAGGTCGGCGGAGCCGAGACGTCCGCACGCGGACTGTGCAGCGGCCTCGCGGAAGTCGGGACGCTCGACGAGGTCGCGTTCACGCCCCCGGCGGCACCGGGCGCCGGCGAAGGGCTGCCCGAGGTGGAGGTGCCGGAGTACCGCTTCGCGCGCAGCCTGCCCCAGCGCGCGCTCGCGATGGCGCTCGCCGCGGCGCACCCGAGGCGGCTCCGCAAGCGCTTCGGCGAGCTCGACGCGATCCACTACCCGTTGACGATCGCGCTGCCGCGGCTCGACGTCCCGAGCGCGGTGACGATCCACGACCTCCAGCACCTCGACCATCCCGAGCTCTTCTCCCGCGCCGAGCGGCTCTTCCGGGCGCGCATGCACGAAGGCTCTGCGCGGCGCGCCGACGCCGTCATCGTCCCGAGCCAGTTCGTCCGCCGCCGCGCGGTCGAGCTGCTCGGCCTGCCCCCCGAGCGCGTCCACGTGATCCCGTGGGGCCTCGACCACCAGCGCTTCCGCACCGGCGACGACGAGCGCGAGCAGTTCCTGCTCTACCCGGCCCGGCCCTGGCCGCACAAGAACCACGCGCGGCTCCTGCAGGCGTTTGCGCTCCTGCGGCGAGAGCGTCCCGGCCTCAGGCTCGTCCTCACCGGCGGGCGCCACAAGGGCGGCCCGGCGCCGGCAGGGGTCGAGGTCCGCGGGCTGGTCTCCGCCGACGAGCTCGCCTCCTTGTACCGCCGGGCGGCCTGCCTCGTCTTCCCGAGCCTCTACGAGGGCTTCGGGCAACCGCCGCTCGAGGCGATGGCGAGTGGCTGCCCGGTCGCCGCCTCCAACATCCCGGCCGTGGCCGAGGCGTGCGGGGAGGCGGCAGCCCTCTTCGATCCCAACAGCGTCGAGGACATGGCGGCCGTGGTCGCGAGCGTGCTCGACGCGCCGGACCGGTTCGTCTACGCGGGTCTCGAGCGGGCTCGCAGGTTCACCTGGGCCGAGGCGGCACGACGGCACGAGGCCGTCTACGCCAGCCTGCCCATGCGCCCGCGCCGGTAGTCGCGCCAGCCGCGCACGACCGCCCAGGCCGCGCGCGTCCTCGCCGGGCGCCGCAGGGCCTGGAGCAGATGGGTGCCGACGACGACGGCACGCCTCGCGCCCGTCGCGCCGCGGGGCAGCGGCCGATGCCGCTCGGAGACCGCGAGCGTGTTGCGGCAGTGGTAGCGCAGGCTCGTGGGCGAGGCGGGCCCGCCGGTGGACGCGGACACGCGGTGCCAGGCGCGCAGCGACGGCACGAAGACGACGCGGAGCCCCGCTTCCCGGATCCGCAGGCACCAGTCGACGTCCTCGACGTAGGCGAAGAGCTCCTCGTCGAGCAGACCCGCCTGCTCGAGCGCCCGGCGCGAGACGACCAGCGCAGCCCCGGTCGCCCAGTCGACCTCCACCTCCTCGTCGAAGCCGCCGCTGTCGCGCTGCCCGGCGCCGCGGACGTGGCCGCTGTACCCGAGCAGCGGGTTGAAGCTCCCGCCCGCGTACCAGAGGACCTCGGGCTGCTCCAGCACGAAGACCTTGCAGGCGAGCACCCCCGCCTGGGGATGCCTTTGCGCGGCGGCTGCCAGCGCGTCCGCGAACCCGGGGTCCGCGATCGCGTCGTTGTTGAGGAGCAGAACCCAGTCGGCACCTCGCTCGAGGGCGCGGCGGATGCCCACGTTGTTGCCGGCGGCGAAGCCGAGATTGACGCCTGTTCGGATCAGCTCGACCTCGGGGAAGCGCTCTGCGACCGCGTCCGCCGAGCCGTCCGTCGAGCCGTTGTCGACGCAGATCGTCTCGATCCCCCGCAGCGACTCGAGGCACGCCAGAGTATCGTCGCGCCCGTTCCAGGAGAGGACGACCGCGACCGCCTGCATCAGACCCGGCGGACGAAGTGCGCGATCGAGCCGGCGTCCGGCTGCCGCTCGAGCGATGCGTCGGCCCGGTCGATCTCCTCGACCAGGCGCACGATTCCGGGGTAGTGGTTGCCGTACCCACCGGTGTCGACCGCGTCGTGGAAGAGCAGGTGGCCGCCGGGAGCGACGACATCGCGCCAGCGTTCGTAGTCGGCGCGAGCACCCTCGTAGGTGTGGTCGCCGTCGACGAACACGAGCGCCGGCGGCCGCGGCGGCGGCTCGACGACGCGGGAGTCGCCGACGACGAGGTGGACGCGGTCGAGCAGGTCGTAGCGCTCGAGGGCCCGGGTCAACTCTCCGTCGAGCTGGGGGCCGCTCATGTCGGGGCGGAGCGCGACGTGCAGGTCGTAGGACCAGAGCTCGGCGCCGTCCGGCAGGGCGCTGGCCAGCAGCAGCGTGCTGCCGCCCTTGAAGCGTCCGATCTCCGCGACCGCCGCCCCGGCGGGGAGCCGGCGCGCAAGCCGGTAGAGGAGCGCGGCCTCGTCGAGCTGGAGCGACGCGATTCCATGGCTGAGCTGGTTCGAGGAAAAGAGGAACGCAAGGTCCTCGAAGCCGTCGAGCGACTCCGGCCAGCGCTGCACGTTCGGATACCGCGCGCGGCCGGGGTCGGCGAGGACGGCGGCGTGGACGAGGTTCTTGCCGGCCCCCGTCCGCCCAGCGGCGCCGAGCGCCCGCTTCACGAGGTCGCGCAGCACGCGCGCCACTCTACTCAAGCGTCCGCAGGTAGCTCCAGGCCTGCTGCAGGCCCAGGCGGCGAAGAGCGAGCAGCAGCCCGGCGAAGGCGACCACGCCCACGACGGCCGCAGCAGGAGCGGGGAGCACGAGCGCAGCCACCCCGAACGCCGCCAGCGCGAGCGCGCCCGTCACCACGGCCCCGAGGGCGAGCCCCCGTGCGGCCTGTGTGAGCACTTCCGGCGAGAGCAGCGCGAGCAGCGCGACGAGCACGAAGAGCGTCGAGACTGTGAGCGCCACGGCGGCGCCGTCCAGCTCGAAGGCGCGAACTGCGAGCCACGCCACGAGCACGTGCACGACGAGCGTCCCGGCTGCAAGCAGCGGCAACGCTCGCTCGCGGCCGGCGACGAAGAGCATCGGGAAGGTGATCGTGACGCCGATCGACGCCGCCATCCAGGGGCCGAGCGCCACGATCAAGCGGCCGATCTCGCCACCCGCCTCGCCGGCGTAGGCTGGACCGAGGGCCGCACGGACGATCCCCTCGCCGACGAGCGCGAAGGTTCCCGCCGCCGCCGCGACGGCCGCGAACGACACGAGCGACGTGCTGACGACGTGCCGGACCGCCCGTGGCGGCGAGAGCGCGACGCGCGTCAGCGGCACGCTCGACACGATTCCGAGCGAGGACGCGGTCACCGAGACAAGCGCGGCGGCCACGAAGTAGGCGTAGGTGAAGCTCGTCACGGCTCCGGTGCCAAGCCCGCTCGCGAAGCGGAGGCAAACGACGAAGAAGGCCTGCAGCGCCACGGGAAGCGCCGCCGCCTGCGCCAGCTCGGCCAGGCGCGGGCCGACCGCCAGGCGCGCGCGCCGGCCCCACTCGGCCCGGAGCGCCAGTCCGGCGAGGGGCACAGCTAGCGAGATGCAGCCGTTCAGAAGCGTGCCCCAGGCGCAGGCGACAATCCCGTCCTCGTCGACCCGCAACAGGATCAGGGCAAGCCCGAGGGCGCTCCCGAGCGCGTAGCCCGCGGCCGAAGTGCCGTAGCTGTCATGGGCCGCGAGCGCGCTGGCTGCCAGCGCCGCGAGCAGATGGGCGACAGCGGCCGGGACGAGAAAGACGAGCGCGTCGGCGGCGGTCTCGCGGGCGCTTGCCGGCAGCCCGCCCGTCAGCTGCGCCGCCGCCCAGTCGTTCGCCAGCACGCCGACCGCCAGCGCCGGCACCGCGATGACCGCGACGCCGAGCGCATAGCTCGCCAGCACGTTGCCGAAGAGGCCCTCGGCGCGGGCCCGCGCGAGCGGGGGCATCACCGCGACCCGGAGCGCGCCCGCGGCGAGGACGAGCACGAGGAAGACCCCGTAGGCGGCAAAGAACCCGTCGGTCTCGGACGTGCGGCCGAACTCGCGCGCGATCACGATCCCGACCGCGGCGGAAAGACCCGTGACGACGGCCAGCGAGAGGGCCGTCAGCAGCCCGCTGGCGAGGGTGCTCCGGCGCGGAGGGTCGGTAGGCTTTGTCAACGCGTGAGGCAAGCGTAAGCCCTATGACACACGATCCCGTCTGGACCGACAACGCCCTTGCCGACCTGCGTCGCGAGTTCGGAGACGCGTACGGTGGCCGCACCGTCCTCGTCACCGGCGCGGACGGCTTCATGGGCTCGCACCTGACCGACGCTCTCGTCGAGGTCGGCGCGAACGTCCATGCGTTCGTGCGGGCGACCTCCAGCGGCGCGCTGAACAACATCTCGCACCTGCGCAACCGGCTGAAGGTGCACTTCGCCGACCTCACCGACAAGACGTCGATCGACTACCTCGTCAAGGAGCTGCGCGACACGGTCTCCGACAAGCCGTACGTCTTCCACCTCGGCGCGCAGGCCCACGTCGGCGAGTCGTGGCACCGGCCCTACGAGACAGTGATGGCAAACACGATCGGCACGCTGAACCTGCTCCAGTCGATCGTTGACTGGGGCCTCGAGCTGGAGAAGTTCGACACGGCCGGCACCTCTGAGGAGTACGGCAACGTTCGCGAGGCAGTCGCGCACCACCACGACTTCGACGAGGCAGGCGGACTGATCCTGCACGAGCGCTCGCCGATCAACCCGAAGTCGATCTATGCGACCGCCAAGGTGGCAG
>JAWVCV010000290.1:0-12939 GCA_033858115.1 Gaiellaceae bacterium | reverse complement strand
TCGTCCCGCAGACGTCGAGATCGTCGGCGGCGGCGTCACCGGCTGCTCCTGCGCGCTCACGCTCGCACGGCGAGGCCTGCGCGTGCGCCTGCACGAGGCGCGCGCGATCGCCTCCGGGGCGAGCGGCCGCAACGGTGGTTTTGCGCTTCGCGGCGGCGCGATGGCATACGACAGCGCCCGCGAGTGGCTCGGGCACGAGCAGGCGGCTGACTACTGGCGCCTGACCGAGGCCTACGTCGACAGGATGGGTGCGGTCGGCGGCAATGCGTTTCGCCGCACGGGGAGCCTGCGCCTTGCCGGCGAGGACGAGCGCGACGACCTCCTGGCCGAGTACGACGCCCTGCGCGAGGACGGCTTCGAGGCGGAGTGGCGCGAGACGCTGCCGGCGCCGCTGGCCGGACGCTTCCCCGGAGCGCTCTTCCATCCGGGCGATGCAGTCCTGCAGCCGGCAAGGCTCGTGCGGAAGCTCGCCGCCGCCGCAGCCGAAGCGGGTGTCGAGATCCGGGAGCAGGCGCGCGTCGCGGAGCTCGACGAGCTCGAAGCGGCAACCGTGGTCGTCGCGACGGACGGCTACCCGAGCGGACTGCTCGGAGAGCTCGAGGGCCTGATCATCCCGACGCGGGGTCAGATGATCGCGACCGAACCGCTTCCCGAGCACCTGTTCCCGATGCCGCACTACGGGCGCCACGGCTACGACTACTGGCACCAGAACGAGGAGGGGCGCCTGATCGTCGGCGGCTTCCGCGACGCCGACATGGACTCCGAGTTCACCGCGACCGAAGCGACCACCGACCGGATCCAGGGCGCGCTGGAAGACTTTGTCGAGGCCTTGCTGGGCAGACGACCCGAGATCACGCACCGCTGGGCAGGCGTCTTCGGGCTCGTGCCGGATCTGATGCCGGTCGTCGGCCCCGTGCCCGGCCGGGACGGCCTCTGGGTCGCCGGCGGCTTCTCGGGGCACGGGAACGTGCTCGGCCTGATGTGCGGCGATCTCGTGGCGCAGGCGATCGCGGGCGAGCCGCACCCCCTGCTCGAGGCGATGGCGCCCGCGCGCCTCGTGGCCTAGAGGTCGAGCCGCGGCAGCTCGAGCGTGTCCGCCTGCTCGTAGGCGGCGATCGCGACCGCGAGATCCTGGATCGCGAGGCCGGTCGAGTCGAAGATCGTGATCTCCTCCGGCGTGCGCCGGCCCTCTGACTCGCCGGTCAGCACCGCGCCCAGCTCCGTCACGTCCTCGCGCGCGATCGCGCCCGCTTCGACTGCGGCCGCGAGCTCGCCGCCGTGGCTGGCTTGCTCCCATTCGTCGCAGAAGACGCGCGTGCGGCGGATCTCCGCGACGGCGATCTCGGCCTTGCCCGGTCCGTCCGCACCCATGAGGCTGACGTGCTGGCCGGGCTGCAGGGAGCCCTCGGCCAGGAGGATCTGCTTCCCGGGCGTCACCGTCACGACGATGTCGGCGGCAAGCGCCTCCGCGAGACTCGACGCCACGCCGGCGCCGAGCTCACCGGCGGCGGCCTGGGCTCGCTCCGCGTCGACGTCCCAGACGGCGACCTCGCGGCCGAGAGCGGCGGCGGTACGCGCGGAAGCGCGGCCGTTGACGCCGACGCCGATCACCGCCAGAGAGCCGCCGGGCTTCCCGAGCACCTCGGCAGCCAGCACCGCGGCCGCGCCCGTGCGGAGGGAGGTCACCGCACCGGCATCGAGCACCGCCTCGACGGCCCCCGTTTCGGCGTCCGAGAGGATGACGAGCCCGCTCACCGTCGGCAGACCTCGCGCCGGGTTGCCGGGGAACGACGTGACCCACTTCAGCAGCGCATGACCGCCGCCCAGGGCGGGCATGGCGCGGAAGTCGCCGGCCGGATAGTTGGTGACGTACAGCTTCGGTTGCATCGCCCACTCGCCGCGGGCGTGCGCCACGAATGCCTCGCGCACCGCCTCGTAGGCGCGCTCGGGCCGGACGGCGGCTTCGACGTCGCGCGCCGAGAAGAACGGAATCGCCACGGTTAGAGCGCCTTGACCGCGGCGGCGACTTCCTCCAGCGCCTTCTTCGCGTCTGCGAAGAGCATCGCGGTCTTCGGGTCGTAGAAGAGCGGGTTGTCGATGCCCGCGAAGCCCGGGCTCATGCTGCGCTTGACGACGACGACGCTCGCGGCGCGGTCGACCTCGATGATCGGCATCCCGTAGATGGGGCTGCCGGGATCGGTGCGCGCGGCGGGATTGACGACGTCGTTGGCGCCGAGGATCACGACGACGTCCGTCTGCGGCAGCTCCGGGTTGATCTCGTCCATCTCTTTCAGTTGGTCGTAGGGGATGTTCGCCTCGGCCAGCAGGACGTTCATGTGACCCGGCATGCGGCCGGCCACCGGGTGGATGCCGTAGAGCACCTCGATTCCCTTGGCCTCGAGCAGCTCCGCCAGTGCGCGCACGTCGTGCTGCGCCTGCGCGACGGCGAGCCCGTATCCGGGGACAAAGACAACCTTGCGGGCATAGCCGAGCATGATCGCGAGGTCCTGCGGCGTCGTCGTGCGAACGCTGCGGCCGTCCTCGATCGCAGCGCCGCCCGTCGTTGCGTGCACGGCGCCGAAGGCGCCGAAGAGGACGTTGCCGATCGACCGGTTCATCGCGCGTCCCATCAGCAGGGTCAGCAGCGTGCCCGACGCACCTACGAGGGCGCCCGCCACGATCAGGACGTTGTTGTGCAGCAGGAAGCCCGCGGCGGAGGCCGCCAAGCCCGTGAAGGCGTTGAGCAGCGAGATCACGACCGGCATGTCGGCGCCGCCGATCGGGAGGACGAAGAGGACGCCGAAGACGAGCGCGGCGAGGATGAGCCCGATCACGAACGTATCGCGCTCGGAGCCCGTGACGATCGCGACGCCGAAGCCCAGCGCCGCGAGCAGCACAGCCCCGTTGACGAACTGCTGCCCTGGATAGACGATCGGGCGGCCGCTCAGCAGCTCCTGAAGCTTCGCGAACGCGATCAGCGAGCCCGAGAAGGAGATGCTGCCGATCAGCGCCGAAAGCAGGATCGCAACCGACTCCTCGCCGGCCAGGCCGCCCGCGGCCGGCGCCAGGTTGTGAAACTCCGCGAGCGCGATCAGCGCCGCAGCGCCGCCGCCGACGCCGTTGAACAGCGCCACCATCTGCGGCATTGCGGTCATCTTCACGGAGCGCGCGCCGACGACGCCGACGATCGCGCCGATCGCCATCGCCACGGCGATCCAGAGGTAGTTCTCCAGCCCGTCCTGGGCGAGCGTGACGGCGATCGCGAGCGCCATGCCGGCGGCGCCGAGCAGGTTGCCGTGGCGCGCGCGCTTCGGCGAGGAGAGGAAGCGCAACGCGAGGATGAAGGTCACGATCGTGACCAGGTACAGCAGATCGGTGGTCGTCCGGCTCAAGCGTCGGGCTTCCGCGGGCCGCGCTGCTTGAACATCTCGAGCATGCGGTCCGTGACGACGAAGCCGCCGACGACGTTCGCGGTGCCGAGGACGACGGCGCAGAAGCCGACCGTGCGCGTCAGCGTGTCGGCATTAGCCCGCCCTGCGACGAGGATCGCGCCGACGAGGACGATCCCGTGCAGCGCGTTCGTACCCGACATCAGCGGCGTGTGCAGCATCGTCGGCACCTTCGAGATCACCTCGATGCCGAGAAAGATCGCCAGCACGAGGATCGTCAGCTCGATCACCAGCGTCGGCTCCACTACGCGGTCACCTCCTGACGGGTCACGCACGCGCCGGCCGTGATCTCGTCGTCGAAGTCGAGGGCGAGCTCGCCGCCCGGCGCGAGGTGCAGCAGCAGCGCGCTTGCGTTGCGCGCATACAGCTGGCTGGCGTGGTAGGCCGCCCGCGACGGAAAGTCGGTGAAGCCGACGATCGTGACGCCTCCGCGCTCGACTTCCGAGCCGGGCTCCGTGAGCTCGCAGTTGCCGCCGGCCTCCGCGGCGAGGTCGACGATCACGGAGCCGGGACGCATGCGCTGGACCGCGGTCGCGGGGATGAGCTGCGGGGCCGGCCGGCCCGGAACGAGCGCTGTCGTCACGACGACGTCCATGTCCGCGATTCGCTCCTCGAGCGCCGCCTGCTGGCGGGCCTGCTCCTCGGCCGTCAGCTCGGCTGCATAACCGCCTGCCGTCTCCGCTCCCTGGACGCCGAGGTCGAGGAAGGCAGCGCCCAGGCTCTCGACCTGCTCGCGCACAGCGGGGCGCACGTCGAAGCCCGAGACGACCGCGCCGAGCCGGCGTGCCGTCGCGATCGCCTGCAGGCCGGCCACTCCCGCCCCGAGCACGAGCACCTTCGCGGGCGCAACCGTGCCGGCCGCCGTCATCAGCAGCGGAAAGAGGCGGGGCAGCCGCTCGGCCGCGACCACGACCGCCTTGTACCCGGCGACGGTGCTCTGCGAGGAGAGCGCATCCATCGACTGGGCACGGGTGATCCGCGGAATCGACTCCATCGCGAAGGCGACGACGCCACGCGCGGCGAGGCGCTCGATCCCCTCGGGATCCGTCAGCGGCGACAGGAAGCCGATCAGCACCGTGCCGGGCGCCAGCTCGGCGATCTCCTCTGCCGCCGGCCGTCCGACGCGCACGACGCCCCCGGCTCCGGCGAACAGCTGCTCGCGCGGAACGACGTCGGCGCCCGCCGCCACGTACTCCTCGTCTCGGAAGCCCGCCGCCGATCCGGCGCCGCGCTCGACCGCGATCGAGAAGCCGGCGGCCGCGAGGCGCACGACGGCCTCGGGGACGAGCGCGACCCGGCGCTCGCCGGCGCCGGTCTCTTTCGGGATAGCCAATCTCACGGGAGATGCACTCTACGGCCCTGGCGCCGGCCCGAGGAAGGGAACGGGCGCCCGCTCTGGAACCACGGAATCTGTGGGATCGCTGCTCGCCACCTTCTCCACCGCGCTCGAAGCCAGGGATCCGTACCTGCGCGGCCACTCGGCGCGCGTGACCGCGTTCGCGGAAGGGCTCGCACGGCTCGTCGGCTGGCGGGGAGAGAAGCTGGACGTGCTGCGCCTCGGCGGCTCGCTGCACGACGTCGGGAAAATCTCGGTCGACGTCGCGGTGCTGCGCAAGCCCGGGCGGCTGACGGAAGAGGAGGTGCGTCAGATCCGCAGGCACCCTGTCACCGGTGCCCGTCTCGTCGAGTGCTTCGACGACTTCCAGCCGGCGCTCCCGTATGTCCTCCACCACCACGAACGCTGGGACGGTCAGGGCTACCCCCATGGTCTGGCGGGAGAGGCGATCCCGCTCGAGGCCCGGTTGCTCGGGGTCGCCGACGCGTTCGACGCGATGACGTCCCGGCGCGCCTACCGGCCTGCGCTCTCGGTGGAGAAGGCGCTCGACGAGGTCGCCCGCTGCTCGGGCACGCAGTTCGATCCGGAGCTCGCGAGCACCTTCGTCGACGGTTGGCTTCGCGGTGAGATCGCGGCCGACGAGCCTGTTGGCATCGCGATCTGACGCGCTAGAGCGCCGACCACACCTCGAGCTTCTGCCTCGTGCGGCGGATCACCTCGTCGGTGAACTCTCGCGTGCCGGCGTGCCCACCGAGGTCGGCCGTGCGGCATCCCTCCGCGACCGCCTCCAGGCAGGCCTCCCGGATCGCGCGGCCGGCCTGCTGCGCCGCTTCGTCGGCGTGCGAGAGCAGGGCCGCGCCGGCGAGGATCATCGCCATCGGATTGGCCACGTCTTTGCCCTGCAACGAGGGCGCGGTGCCGTGGGCAGCCTCCGCCATCAGGGCGAGCGGCGCGTAGTGATCGTCGAACGCGACGAGCAGCGACTCGGAGCCGGCGATCGAGCCGAAGAGCGGCAGGACGAGATCGGAGAGGATGTCGCCGTCGCGATTCAGGGCCGGGATCACGAGGGGCGCGCCTGTCTGCGCGAGGAGGAGCGCGAAGGTCGCGTCGATCAGCTGCGGCTCGTAGGGCACGTCGGGGTGGCGCCCGGCGGCCGCGTCCATCTCCTCCTTTAGCATCCCCTCGTAGGTCGGGCTGACCGTGTACTTCGGCCCGCCGAACACCTTCGCGTTCGTCCGCTCCGCCTGCCGGAACGCGAACTCGGATACCGCCCGGCAGATACGCCGCTCGATCCGCTCCGTGCGATAGGCGACTTCGTCCTCGCCTTCGCCCTCGCGCCATTCCTTCGCCCCGTAGGCGTCGCCGACCGCCATCCGCACGACCGAGATCGGCGCGTGCACCCCGCCCAGCGGGATCACTCCCGGGATGCGCCGCCCTGTGCGCACGATCACCTGGCCGCCGATCTCCTCCCGCAGGATCCGGTTCGGCGAACCGACGTCGTCGCGCGTCTCCGGCGTCACCGTCGCGGCCTTCAGGCCCAGGCCGTGCCCCCGGACCGCCCGCGCCGCCTCGTGGACGACGGCGTTCTTCGTCGCGCGCCGGTTCTCGAGCGAGAGGTCGAAGCGGGGGAACTCCAACTCGATTCCGATCACGTCGGGTTGGAGCGTGCGCAGGGCCTCCTCGAGGAGCTCCTGCCCCGTCTCGTCCCCCTCGAGCACCACGATCGTGCGCGGATCCATCGGCGGCGGATGATACTCGCGTCGATTGGGTACATCCGCGGAGTGGCGCGCAGGGGTGGCTGGAGGCGCGCGGGGTCGAAGCGGAGCTTCCGCTACCTCGACGCGCGTGGAAACCGGATCTCGGATCCGGCCAAGCTCGCGCGGATCGAGTCGCTCGTGATCCCGCCCGCGTGGAAGGACGTCTGGATCTCGCCGCGGGGCGGGGCGAAGCTTCAGGCGACCGGTGTGGACGCCGCCGGGCGGCGCCAGTACCTCTACCACCCGGAGTTTCGCGCCCGGCAGGAGCAGGCGAAGTTCGACAAGCTCGTGCGCTTCGCCGAAAGGCTGCCGGACTTCCGGATGGCGATGGGGGAGCACATGATGCTCGACTCCGACGAGCGCGAGCGGGTCTGCGCGGTCGCCGTGCGGCTGATTAACCTCGCCTGGTTTCGCGTCGGCTCCGATCGCTACGCGAAGACGTCGCGCACCCATGGAGTCACCACGCTCACCAAGCGTCACGTGACCGTGCGCGGCAGCCGGGTCACGTTTCGCTTCCGGGCGAAGCACAAGGTGCAGGTACGGACGAGCCTCGTCGACGCGGAGCTCGCGGAGGCGATCAAGGCGCTACTCGCGCAGCCCGGCAGCTCGCGGCTCTTTCGCTACGGGTCGAATGGCAACTCGTGCCCGCTCACCGGGACGGTGCTGAACGACTACATTCGCGAGCACATGGGGGCGGAGTTCACGGCCAAGGACTTCCGCACCTGGGGTGGGACGCTGACGGCCGCGGTCTCGTTCGCAGAGCACGGTCCCGCCGAGACGGAAACCGAGGCGAAGCGCGTCGTCGCGAAGGTGATGCGCACCGTTGGCGAGCGGCTCGGAAACACGCCCGCCGTCGCGCGAGCCTCGTACGTGAGCCCCGCGGTCGTCGAGCAGTATCTCGACGGCAGAACGATCCAGGATTTCCGACCCCGGCATTTGCGCGTCGTCAAAGCCCGCGATATCGGTCTGGATCCGGAGGAGAGCGCGCTCGTGGGGTTGCTTCGCTCGTGGCGAATCAGGCGCGCCCGACAGGCGGCGTGATTGCGGCTGCGCTTTCCGGTAGGGTTGCGCCGCTCGAACAGGTCTCCAAGGAGGAAAAGAGTGGCTCGCAAGACTGTGCTTGTGTCGGACATCTCGGGGTCCGAGATTGCTGAGGGAAAGGGCGCGACCGTGCGCATTACGTTCCACGACGCCCGCAAGGGCGTGCGTGAGCTCGACGTCACGGACGCCGAGGCCGAGCGGATGGGTGGGCGGCAGGTTGCCCGCCGAGGCCGCCGGCCGAAGTCGGCGACGCAGTAGCCGCGAAAGAGCGGGGGAAACCCCGCTCTTTCCACCTTTTTCGTCAGCCAGGGCGTCAGAGGGCCGGACTACGATGGGTGCATGGCTCTGGCGCTCGTCGTGGGGCCGGCGAAAGCCGGCAAGATTGCGCGTCTCCTCGAGGGCTACCTCGAGGAGATCGAGCGCGACCCAGTTCTGATCGTCCCGAATCGGGCGGATGTCGACCGGATCGAGCGCGATCTGCTCCAGCGCACCGGCGCGCTGCTGGCAGGGTCGATCGGGACCTTCGACGACGTCTTCCGTGAGCTCGCGCACGGCGGCGCGACGGCGCGACCGGTCACGAGCGACGCGCAGCGCGCGCTCGTCGCCCGCCGGGTCCTCGCCAACACGCCGCTGAACGGCCTCGGGCGCTCGGCCAGCTTTGCCGGGTTCGCAGACGCCCTCCTCGGGGCGCTCGGCGAGCTCGAGTCGGGCATGTTGGATCCTGAGCAGCTGGAGGGTGATCTCTCCCTGCTTTATGCGGCCTACCGGGACGAGCTCGACCGCCTCGCCGTGTGGGACAACGACCTCCTCCGCCGACGGGCCGTCGAGCGGCTGCGCTCCGAGCTCGACGCCTGGGACGGCAGGCCCGTCTTCGCCTACGGGTTCGAGGACCTGACCGGGGCCGAGTGGGGGCTGCTCGAGGCGCTCTCGGCTCGGGCGGAGGTGACCGTCTCGCTGCCGTACGAGCCGGGGCGCGCCGCGTTCGCCTCGCTCCGCCGCACGCAGGAGGATCTTGCCTCGCTCGCGGCTGGGCGGATCGACGAGCTGCCCGCCCGCGCTGCCGAGTACGGCCACGCGGCGCTCGCACATCTGGAGCGCCACCTCTTCGCAGACGCGCCCCCGGCGGGTCCTGCGCTCGAGGGCGCGATCCGCTTCTTCGAGGGCGCAGGCGCCCGCGGGTCGCTCGAGCTCGTCGCCGAGGAGATCCGCGACCTGGCGGCGGCAGGCGCGCCCCTCGACGAGATCGCGCTCGTCGTCCCGTCGGTCGAGCGCTGGCGTGCGCCGCTGGAGACCGTGCTCGGCACCTTGGGCGTCCCGTTCGCAGTCGAGGGCCGCGTTCGACTGGGGCAGACGCCGTTCGGGCAGGCGCTGCTGGCTCTGCTCCGGTTCGAGTGGCAGCAGGGCGGCCGTCGCGACCTCTATGCGTTCCTGCGCTCGCCCTTCTCGAGCTTCGCCCGCTCGAACGTGGACTTTCTCGAGGGCCGGCTCCGTGGGCGCGGGATCTCGGCGCGCGAGAGCGTCGAGGAGGAGACGATCAAGCTTCGCGACGGGCAGCCGCTGCCACCGCTCGAAGCGCTCCGCAGCGCCACGGATCCCGTGGAGGCCGTGCGGACGCTTGCGGCCGCGATGCTGCGCGGCGCGCACGGGCTCGAGGCGCCCCCGGTGGGCGAGGCGAGCCGCGCCGATCTGCGCGCCTACGACGCGGTCGCGCGCCTGCTCGAGGAGCTCGACGGCTGGCAGGGGCTCGGCGGCGAGCTCTCGACCGACGACGTGCTTGCCGCCCTCGAGCACGCGCAGGTCCGGCTGGGCTCCGCGGGCGAGCGCGGCCGGGTCGCGGTGCTCGACCTCGCCCGAGCGCGTACGCGGCGCTTCGACACCGTCTTCCTGCTCGGCCTCGAGGAAGGGACGCTTCCGCGCCGCGGGAACGCGTCGCCGTTCCTCGACGACGACGCGCGCGGAGAGCTCGATCGTCAGGCGCGCGCGCGGCTGACGCGACCCGATCCCGTCGAGCGCGAGCGCTACCTCTTCTACACCGCCTGCACGCGGGCGACGCGGCGGCTGACGCTCGTCCGGGAGGCTGCGACCGACGAGGGGAACCCGCGCGAGCCGAGCCCGTTCTGGGACGAGGTCGCGGTGCTCTTCGATCCCGATGAGGTGCGCCGCTGGACGCGTCGGCGGCCGCTCTCGCAGCTGACGTGGGAGCTCGAGGAAGCGCCGACCGAGCGCGAGCGCCTGCGGGCTCTGGCGCAGCTGGCCGTCGGCGACATACTCGGCGCGGAGGCGCTCGCGGCGGCCAACGGCTGGGAACGGCAGCTCAAGCGCGCCCGCGGCGCTTTCACGCGCGAGACCAGGCTGCGGCACCCTCGCGTCCTCGCGGAGCTTGGCGCCAAGACGCCGTTCAACGTCACGGAGCTCGAGCGCTTTGCGGACTGCTCGTCCGCCTGGTTCTTCGAGCGCCTGATCTCGCCGCGACAGATTGACCGGAAAGTAGACGCCATGCTGCGCGGCTCCGTCGCCCACACGACGCTGCACCGCTTCTATGCCGGGCTACCGCGCGCGATCGGCAGCGACCGAGTCGAGGAGTCGAAGCTCGACGAGGTGCTGGCGTTCCTCGGCGAGTGCCTCGAGGGAGCCCTCGCCGGCGTGAAGATGGAGATGACCGAGCTCGAGCGGCGGGAGCTCGAGCAGAGCCTGCGCCGCGACCTCGAGCAGCTCGTGCGCGACGAGGCCCGCTCGCCTTCGCCGCTCGTGCCGCGCAAGTTCGAGGTCGGCTTCGGCTCCGAGCGCTCAGCCCCGGAGCTCCAGCGCGGCCTCGACCTCGGCGACGGGATCACCCTCTCCGGGAAGATCGACCGGATCGACGTCGATCCCGGCAGCGCCCGCGGGATCGTCCAGGACTACAAGTCAGGCCGGACCGGGCACTCCGCCGCGGAGATCGAGAAGGAGCTGCGGCTCCAGATTCCGCTCTACATGCTCGTGCTCCGCGACCTGGTCGGGATCGAGCCGCTGGGCGGGCTCTACCGGCCGCTGGCGGGCGAGCGGCGCGCACGCGGACTGCTGCGAGCTGAGGCGAAGGACGACGTCCTGCCCGGGTTCGTCAAGAGCGACTACCTCGAGGAGGACGCTTTCTGGTCCCAGGTCGAGGGCGCCCGCGACCTCGCCCGCGGCCTCGCTCAACGGATCCGCGAAGGCGACGTGCGCCACGACCCGAAGGGCACCGACGGCTGTCCGGTCTGGTGCGACCTCTGGCGGATGTGCCGGATCAGGCGCGCGTGAGCGGCGTAGGCTCGACGGAGCGGCCGAGGAGCGGAGGCGCCGGCCTGGCCGGCGCCGGAGCGGGGAAACGCGGCCCGAACCCACAGCAGGCCGCGGCGATCGCGGCCCGCGGGCAGGTCTTCGTCTCCGCCGGCGCCGGCACGGGGAAGACGACCGTGCTCGTCGAGCGCTTCGTCGAGGCGGTCTGCGAGCGTGGCCTCGACGTCGAGTCGATGCTCGTGATCACCTACACCGAGCGCGCGGCCGGCGAGCTGAGGGGGCGCATCCGGTCACGTCTGCACGAGCTCGGCCGTCACGACCTCGCCCGCTCGCTCGACGGCGCCTGGATCTCGACCATCCACGGCTTCTGCCTGCGGCTCCTGAAGGCTCATCCGTTCGCCGCCGGCCTCGACCCGCGCTTCCGGATCCTCGACGACAGCCAGGGCCGCGTCGTCCGCAGCGAGGCGTTCGAGACGGCGCTGAACGAGTTCTGCGCCGGCGACGACCCGGAGCGGCTGCGGCTGCTCGCCACCTACGGGGCGGCCGGACTGCGTCGGATGCTGACGACCGTCTACGAGACCCTGCGCTCCGCCGGACGCGAGCTCGTGCTCGAGCTGGGGGAGCGCGCGGCGCTCGCGGAACGGCTCGAGGAGCTGGGCGAGGCCGCGCGGGCGCTTGCCTCTGACCCGGAGGCCTCCGATGCAGCGCGGGCGGCCGCTGCGCAGGCGCTCGTGCTCAGCGAGAGCCCGCCGCAGCCGGAGCGCTTGCTCGACCTCAGCGGGCTCAAGGCGCGCCAGGAGCGGGCGGCAAGCTACGAGGAGGCGCGGAAGGCGGTCGAGCAGGCCGCCCTCGACGAGCTGGCGCTGCGCGACCGCGAGCTGCTGCAGGAGCTCCTGCGCGGCTTCGCCGGCGCCTATGCCGCCGCGAAGGACCGCGAGTCGGCGCTCGACTTCGAGGACCTGCAGCTTTGCGCCCGTGACCTGCTGCGGGAGCACGAGACGCTGCGCGAGCGCGAGCAGCTGCGCTTCCGCTCGATCATGGTCGACGAGTTCCAGGACACGAACCGGCTCCAGTGCGAGCTCGTGGATCTCCTCACCGGCCCCGACACGGAGCGTTTCTTCGTCGGCGACGAGTTCCAGTCGATCTACGGCTTCCGGCACGCGGACGTCGACGTGTTCCGCGAGCGTCGCGCAGAGGCGGAGACGCTGCTGCCGCTCACCTACAACTATCGCTCGCGGCCAGAGGTGCTCTCGGTCGTCAATCACCTCTTCGGCGCCCAGTTCGGCGAGGAGTTCCAGCCGCTGGCGGCCTCCGGTGAGTTCCCCGACCCGGTTTTCGGCACGCCGGTCGAGTTGCTCGTGGCCGACAAGGCCGCCTACGCCGGCAGCGGCACGCACTGGCGCCGGGCCGAGGCCCGCCACGTCGCTCGCCGCGTGAAGGAGCTCGTCGACACGGGCGCGGCGACCGCCGGCGAGATCGTCCTGCTCTTCGCCGCCGGCACCGACGCCGAATGGTACGAGGAGGAGCTGCGCGAGGCGGGCCTTGCGACCTACCGTGCGACCGGCCGGGGCTACTTCGGGCAGCAGCAGGTCGTCGATCTCCTGTCCTATCTGCGGCTGCTGCAGAACCGCTACGACGACGAGGCGCTCGTGGCGGTGCTCGCCTCGCCGTTCGTCGGCGTCTCGAACGACGCTCTGATGCTGATCCGGCGCGCGGCGCGCGGGCCGATCTTCACCGGGATCGAGCGCTCGCTCCCGACCGACCTGGACGAGCGGGACGTGCGGCTGCTGCGCGCGTTCCGGCAGCGCTACGACCGCCTCTCCGAAGCGTCGGCGCGCCTGTCGCTCGAGCGGCTCTGCGAGCGAATCGTCGCCGATCACGACTACGACCTGGCCGTCCTCGCCCAGTGGGACGGACGCCGCCGCTACGCCAACCTGCGGAAGCTGGCGCGGCTCGCGCGCTCGTACGAGGAGCTGCGCGGCCCAGACGTCGAAGGCTTCGTCCGCTTCGTCGAGGAGCAGGAGTCCGTCGGCGCAGCCGAGCGCGACGCCGTCGCCGAGGAGGAGGGCGCCGACGCCGTCCGGCTGCTGACGATCCACGC
>JAWVCV010000289.1:0-3098 GCA_033858115.1 Gaiellaceae bacterium | reverse complement strand
GATCCGTGACCTCACGGTGCCCGTCGTCTCGCTCTTCCGCACCGGCATCGGCGGGCTCGTGCTGCTCCCGATCGCGCTCGCACGCGGAGCGCTGGCGGGCGCCTCGCGCCAGCTCCGTCCCATCCTCGTGCTCGCGGTGGTCCAGCTCGCCGGCCCCTTCCTCCTGATCGGCTACGGCCAGCGGCACGTCGATTCCGGGCTCGCGGGAATCCTCGTGGCGTCCACGCCGCTGTGGACCGCGCTGATCGCCATCCGGTTCGACCACGAGGAGCGCTCGCGCGGCTGGAACCTCGTGGGCATCGGGGTCGGCATCGTCGGCGTCGCGCTCCTGCTCGGCGTCCAGCTCGAGGGCTCGCTTGACACGATGCTCGGCGCCCTGATGCTCCTGCTCGCCGGCCTCGGCTACGCCGCCGGCGGCTTCCTCGCCAAGCACAGCGTGCCGGGGATGGTGCCCCTGGGCGTCCTGACCGCGGCGATGATCGCGGGCAGCGTCGTGCTCGCCCCGTTCGCGCTCGCCGCGCTGCCGAGCGAGGCGCCGCGGGTGGGCCCGGTCCTGGCCGCGATCGCGCTCGGGGCGATCTCGGGCGGCCTCGGCTGGTTCATCTACTACACGGTCCTGACGAGCGCGGGCGCCGCGCGGGCCGCGATCGCGTTGTACTTCGTGCCGGCCTTCGCGGTCTTCTATGGCGCCGTCCTGCTCGACGAGCCGCTGACCGTCGCCTCGGTCGCCGGCCTCGTCCTCGTGGTCGCCGGCTCCGCGCTCGCCGCGGCACGGAAGAGGGAGGCGGTCGGCGCGTGAGCCACGACCGCCGCGAGCTCGCGGCGATCTTCGGTGGCGGGTTCGTGGGCGCGGTCGTGCGAGCGGGCGTCGCCGAGGCGTTCTCGGCCGGCCACGGCTGGCCGTGGGCCACGTTCATCGTCAATCTCGCCGGAGCCTTCGCGCTGGGCTACTTCACGACGCGCCTGCAGGAGCGCCTGCCGCTGTCGGCCTACCGCCGGCCGCTGCTCGGCACGGGCTTCTGCGGCGCGCTCACGACCTTCTCGACGATGCAGGTCGAGCTGCTCCGGATGCTCGACCGCACCGACGTCGGGCTCGCGTTCAGCTATGCGGCGGCGAGCGTCGTCGGGGGCTTTCTCGCGATCGCCGCGGCCACGAACCTCGTGCGGCGCGGGCGGCTCGCCGGATGACGCTCGCCGTCACGCTCGCCGTCGGGTTGCTCGGAGGCGTGGGCGCGGTCGGTCGCTTCCTGCTCGACGGCGCGGTCAGCCGCCACGCGGCGAGCTTCCCGTGGGGGACGCTGGCGGTGAACCTCAGCGGCGCGTTCCTGCTCGGCCTCCTCGTCGGCGCCGCCGTCGGCGGCGACGCGTACCGCTTCGCGGGGACCGGCCTGCTCGGGTCGTTCACCACCTTCAGCACCTGGATGCTCGAGAGCCACCGGCTCGGGGAGGACGGGCAGCTGCGTCTCGGGCTCGCGAACCTGCTCGGCAGCCTTGTCCTGGGTGTCCTCGTCGCCTGGCTCGGCCGCGAGCTCGGAGCCGCCCAGTGAACGACGACTGCCTCAAGCTCACGGTCTACCACGGCGAGCGCGACCGGGTCGGAGGCCGGTTCCTGGCCGACGCGCTGGTCGACGTGTTCGCCCGCCATCGGCTGCAGACGAGCCTCGTGATGCGCGGTGTCACCGGCTTCGGGGTCAAGCAGCACCTGCGCACCGATCGGCTGCTGACGCTGTCCGAGGACCTCCCGCTCGTCTCGGTCGCGGTCGACACGCGCACGCGCATCGAGGCGGCGCTGCACGAGCTCGAGGCGCTGCGCTTCGACGGCCTGGTCACGCTCGAGCGCGCCCGCATGACGAGCGGGGAGCCGCTCCCGGCGGACGGAGAGGCGACCAAGCTGACCGTCTACGTGGGCCGCCACGAGCGCGCGGGCGCCCGCCCCGCCTACGAGGCGGTCGTCGAGCTGCTGCGCCGCAACGGCGTCGCCGGCGCCACGGTGCTGCTGGGCGTCGACGGCACCGCTCACGGGATCCGCCGCCGCGCGAGGTTCTTCGGACGCAACGCCGACGTGCCGCTGATGGTCATCTCGGTCGGGGACACACAACGCATCGGCGCGGCGCTCGCGGAGCTGGGCGGGCTGCTCGAGCGCCCGCTCGCGACGCTCGAGCGCGTGCGGGTCTGCAAGCGCGACGGCGAGCGGCTCGCCGAGCCGCTCCACCTGCCCGAGACGGATCCCTCCGGGCTGCAGATGTGGCAGAAGCTCATGGTCTACGCCTCCGAGCGCTCCCGTCACGACGGCGCGCCCCTCTCCGCCGAGCTCTTGCGCCGGCTGCGGGCGTCCGGCGCCGCGGGCGCGACCAGCCTGCGCGGGATCTGGGGCTATCACGGCGATCATCGCCCGCACGGCGACTCGTTCTGGCAGCTGCGCCGCCGCGTGCCGGTCCTGACCGTGCTGGTCGACACGCCCGACAACAGCCGGCGCTGGTACGAGATCGTCGACGAGCTCACCGCCGAGACCGGTTTGGTCACGAGCGAGATCGTCCCCGCCTATCGCGCAAGCGCCCCCGGCCTCGAGCGGGGCGGCCTGCGCCTCGCGCGACCCGCGTCGTGACGAGTCAGGCGCCGGTCTCGGCGGTCACGCGGCCGCTGCGGATCGCCTCGGCGAGCGCCGCGTGGTCGCGCTCGTTCTGGTCGGCGTAGGCCTCGGCGAAGCGGGCGAGCGCGGTATCGAAGGCATCGCCGCGCCCGAGATAGGCGGCGATGGCGATCCGGTCACCCGTGCGCGCATGTGCGCGGGCGAGCGTCCAGGCGCACAGCCGCGCGTAGGCGGCGAGCCCGCGCGCCTCGAGCGCTTCGATCCGGGGCGAGTACTTCCAGTCCCACAGCTGGCGGACGTAGAAGTCGCGCGGCTTGTCGTCGATGTCCTTGACGTGCACCCAGCCGAGGAGGATGTCGCTGGCCGCCTGCATCAGCCACTGGCCTTCCACGACGCGCTGCCCGTGATTCGCGTAGCGGCTCTTGCCGGCGTAGGGCTCCAGCACGGACGCCTCGGCCTCCTTGGCCTGAAGGAACAGGGGATCCCCGTCGTCGCGCCCGAGCAGCAG
>JAWVCV010000288.1:0-2733 GCA_033858115.1 Gaiellaceae bacterium | reverse complement strand
CCTGCCCGCCCGAGTTCCCGGTCTGCGCCTGCGGCAACGAGCCTGTGCTTCGCGACTTGACCCGCAAGCCGGTGCGGCCGGGCGCCCGGGAAGTGGAGTCGAACCCGCGCTCGTCGTCGGCAAAGCTTCGCGCCGCGTCGAAGGTGGCCGACTGATGGCGAGCTGGGCGGGAACCGCCCGGGTCGAGACTCCGGCGGTCGCGCCGGCTCGCCGCCGTCCTGCGGCCCGGCCGGTCCCGAGGACGCGGGCGAAGCCGAAGGCGCGTCCCTTCGGCGGCGTCGTCTGGATCGTCGTGCTCGCCGGGCTGCTGGCGGGAGTCGTCGCCGTGAACGTCGCGGTGCTCCAGCTGAACCTGCGGCTGGACGAGCTCGGCCGCGAGCGCCTGCAACTCCGCGCCGACACGAACCGGCTCAGCTCACAGCTCTCGAGCGCGTCCGCGAACGTCCGGATCGAGTCCCGGGCGCGCACGCAGCTCGGCCTGCAGCCCGCCGACCCGGCGCTCACCTACCACGTCCAACTGCACCCGGCCAGCCGGTGAGCGAGCGGCTCTCCAACCGCCGCATCCGTCTCCTCCTCGGTCTCTTCGCGCTCGTCTTCGCGGCGACTCTCGCCCGCGCCGTGTGGCTGCAGGGCGTGCAGGCGTCGACGCTCGAGCGGATGGCCGCACGCCAGCAGGAGGACACGACGGCGATCCCCGCCGGCCGCGGCACGATCTTCGACCGCACCGGCGAGCCGCTCGCGATCGGCGAGCAAGCGACGACCGTCTACGCCGACCCGCGCCGGGTGAAGAATCCGCGCAAGGTCGCTCTCGCGGCCGCGAAGCTTCTCGGCCTCGACGCAAACGAGCTGTATCCGCTCCTCGCCGATCGCTCACGCCACTTCGTCTACGTGAAGCGGAAAGCCGACCCGGCGAAGGCCGCCGAGCTCGAGCAGCGCGATCTCGCGGGTCTCGGCTTCTATCCGGAGGAGCTCCGCTTCTACCCGCAGCGTGGCGTCGCCGCGCACGTGCTCGGCTTCGCCGGCGTCGACAACGACGGCCTCGACGGCCTCGAGCGCGCACTCGACAGGTCTCTCGCCGGTAGACCGGGCAGCCAGACGACCGTGACCGACCCGGCGGGCCGCGTGATCGACGTGATCGCGACGAAGCCCGAGCGAGCCGGCGACGACGTGTTCCTGACGATCGACCACCGGATCCAGTCGAAGGCGGAGTCCGTCCTCAGCGAGACGGTCAGGCAGTGGGGAGCGAAGGGCGGCACCGCGATCGTGCTCGACCCGCGCACCGGCTCGGTGCTGGCGATGGCCGTCGCACCCGGCTACGACGCGAACAAGTTTTCGTCGGCGTCCCCCTCGCGTAGGCGCAACCGAGCCGTCACCGACCTCTACGAGCCGGGCTCGACCTTCAAGGTCGTCACCGTGGCGGCAGCCCTCTCTGAGAAGATCGTCACGCCGAGAACGCCGTTCACGCTGGCCAGCTCGATCCGCGTCGCGGACCGGATCATCCACGAGCACGAGCCGCGTCCGACTCAGCGGATGACCGTGGCGCAGATCCTCTCGCAGTCCTCCAACGTCGGCACGATCACGCTGGCGCAGATGCTCGCGCGCAGCCGCGTCGAGAGCTGGATCGCCAAGTTCGGGTTCGGCAAGCGAACGGGCATCGACGCGCCCGGCGAGTCGCGCGGTCTCCTACCGACCTACTGGTCCGGCTCGACGATCGGCAACGTGCCGATCGGCCAGGGCATCGGCGTCACCGGGATCCAGATGGCGGCCGCCTACGGCGCGATCGCGAACGGCGGCGTCTTGCGCACGCCACGCCTCGTGGAGCGCATCGGCGCCGAGAGGCACAACGCGGGGAAGGGCCGCCGCGTGATCTCCAAGACGGTCTCCGCGCAGATGATGGCAATGCTGCGCGACGTTGTCTCGGCCGAGGGCGGCACCGGCGCGCTGGCCGCCGTGCCGGGATACACCGTGGCCGGCAAGACCGGCACCGCCGCCAAGCCGATCCCCGGCGGCTACTCGACGTCGCGCTACGTGGCCTCGTTCGTGGGCGTCGTACCGGCCAAGGACCCCCGCCTCGTCGTGCTCGTCTCGATCGACGAGCCGCGCGGCGCGATCTGGGGCGGCGTCGTCGCAGCGCCTGCCTTCTCCGAGATCGCCCGCTCCAGCCTCGTCGAGCTCGAGATCGCTCCCGACGCGACGCCCGGGTCTGCAGCCACTCGGTAGCGTTCCCGCGCATGGAGCTCGAGCGCCTCGTCGCTGCGCTCGCACCGGAGGCGGTCCTCGGGAGCCCCGACCCGGTCGAAGTGCGCGACCTTGCCTACGACACGCACGCGGTCACCCCGGGTGCGGCGTTCTTCTGCGTGCCCGGGCAACGCGTGGACGGCCACGACTTCGCAGCCGAGGCGGTCGAGAACGGCGCCGTCGCGCTGGTCGTCGAGAGGGCAGTCGAGCCGGAGGTCCCCCAGCTGATCGTGCCGGACGCGCGCGCTGCAATGGCGACGGCGGCGGACGTCTTCTTCGGTGAGCCGACGCGTGAGCTGGAGGTCGCCGGCGCCACCGGCACGAACGGGAAGACGACGACAGCGTTCCTCCTGCATTCGATCCTCGAGGCGGCGGGGCGCCGGCCGGGCCTGCTCGGCACCGTCGAAAGCCGGATCGGCGGCCAGCTACGCCCGGTCGAGCGCACGACGCCGGAGGCGATCGACCTGCAGCGGACGTTTCGCGAGCTGCTCGACG
>JAWVCV010000287.1:0-5053 GCA_033858115.1 Gaiellaceae bacterium | reverse complement strand
GTCACTCGAGTCTGCTCTTCCGGAGGGTCGGAGCGAAGCTCCGGCCCTCCTCTATTTGTCAGCCGAGGTAGCTCCAGGCGGCGAACCCGAGCATCGCCCACATCAGCACCGCGAGAGCCAGTCCGTGCCAGAGACCACGCAGGAACGCTCCATCCACTGCGTGACCTTCTCCGGGAGGCAGCCTCACGCGGCGAACCTAACATGTCAGCTGCCGCTCGCGTTGTCTGTCCCGCCAACCGTTCCGGGTTCAGCCCGATGCCGTCTAGGCTCTGCTGGCTGTGGGTGCCCAATCCGAGCCTGGCGAGGGGAAGTCGTTGACGCCGATGATCCGGATGCGGCTCTTTTCCGGCCGCTCGAACCCGCGGCTCGCGCAGGCGATCGCGACCAAGCTGGGCACGGAGCTGGGCGGGATCCAGCTCGAGACGTTCGCGGACGGCGACGCCTACTGCCGCTACACCGAGTCCGTTCGCGGCGCCGATGTCTTCCTGGTGCAGACCGCGGTCGCGCCGGTCGACGCGCACCTGATCGAGCTGCTGATGATGATCGACGCCGCACGGCTCGCCTCCGCGAAGCGGATCACCGCGGTCGTGCCGCGGTTCTTCTACGCCCGCCAGGACCAGAAGTCGGCCCCGCGCGAGCCGATCACCGCCCGCATGGTCGCGGACATGGTCGAGAACGCCGGCGCCGACCGGGTCTTGACGATGGACCTTCACGCCGGGCAGATCCAGGGGTTCTTCGACATCCCGGTCGACCACATGACCGCGCTGCCGATGTTCGCCGAGCGGTTCCGCCAGCTCGCAGACGGCCGCGAGGCGGTCATCGTCGCCCCTGCGACGACGCGCGCGAAGCAAGGATCCTGGCTCGCCGAGCTGGTCGATGCGGATCTCGCGATCATCAACGACGACCCCGACCAGGGCGGGCGCGGCGTCACCATCCTCGGCAAGGTCGAAGGGAAGGTCGCGCTCCTGTTCGAGAACGGGATCGGCACCGGCGAGTGGTTCGCGCGCGCCGCGGACGAGCTCGCGGAGCGAGGAGCCGAAGCCGTCTACGCGTGCGCGACGCACGCGGCGTCGACTGCCGGCGCAGCCGGTCGCCTCGCTCGCAGTCCGCTCGAGCGAGTCCTCGTCACGGACACCGTCCCGATCCACCCGGCCCTCGAATCGCCACGGCTCGAGGTGCTGTCGGTGGCGGACCTGCTCGCAGTCACGATCGCGAACGTGTTCGCCAGTGACTCCGTCTCGGCGATCTTCGTCGGCGACAGCCAGCTCTTCTAGCCACGCACGGTCTCGGCTGAGCCCAGGCGCTCCGCCACGCGCGCGGCGGTGGCATCCGCAAGACCCCGGTGACCGAGCGTCGTTCGCCGCCAGAGGACGTCCTCGACGGACACCGCCCACTCCTGCTCGCCTGCGTACGCGATCTGTGCGAGCACGTCGGGCGCGTCGGCATGGATCGGCTCGAGGAGCGACGGCTCGTCCAGCGCCGGCGCGAGCACCTCCTCCGCGAGGTTGCCGTACAGGTGCAGGAGGTGCGAACGGATGGCGGGATCGAGCTCGGGGAACCGACGTGCGATCCGGCGGCCGGCGCCCTCGAGCCCCGCAGCGCCCGGCAGCGGCCGCGGCCGCCGCTCGAACTGCGGCACGCCGAGCTCCGGCCGCAGCCGCTCGAGCGCGGCGAGCGCGATCCGGCGGTAGGTGGTCAGCTTGCCGCCCGCCACCGTCAGCATGCCGCCGCGCCCGAAGACGAAGACGGTCTCGCGCCGCGCCGTCAGCGTCTCGCCGGACGCGCCGGGGAGCACGCGCAGCCCTGCGAAGCTCGCGCGCACCCGGCTCGGGTCGAGCAGCTCGCGCTCGACTCCGACCGATGCCTCCTCGAGCACGCGCGCGACGTCCTCCGGCTCGACCCTTACCTCCGAGGGGTCGCCTTCGTAGAGCGTGTCGGTGGTCCCGAGCAGCAGCATTCCCTGCCACGGATACGCGAAGGTGACGCGCACCGAGTCGTGCGGGATCGTCAGCGCCGCCGACCAGGGACGGTCGAGCGCCAGCAGCAGGTGCACGCCCTTGGACAGGCGGGCGAGCGGCGGCGCCGTCGGATCTTCGAGGGCGCGCACGCCGTCGATCCACGGACCAGTCGCGTTCACGACCGCGCGCGCGTCCACGGAGACCGTCTCGCCCGAGAGGCGGTCGCGCACCTCCGCGCCGCGCACGCGGCCGTCGACCTCCCGGAGGGCGACGACCTCGGCGTAGTTCGCGACCACAGCGCCCGCCGTCGCCGCGGCGCGCACGTTTGCGAGGCAGAGCCGGCCGTCGTGCGTGAAGGAGTCGACGTAGACGCCGCAGCCGCGCAAGCCGTCGAGGCGCAGGTCGGGGACGCTCTGCAGCGCACGCGCGGGCTTCACCAGGCCGCCGAGCCGGTCACCGGCGAGGGCGGAGTAGACGGCGAGCCCGAGCCTGAGCGTCGCCGGCCGGTAGGGGCCGTCGCGGTAGAGCGGGAACAGGAACGGCAGCCTGCGGACGAGATGCGGCGCCACGGTCTCGAGCAGCGCGCGGCGCTCCCGGTGCGCCTCGCGCACGAGCCTGACGTCGCCGAGGCGGAGGTAGCGCAGGCCGCCGTGGATCAGCTTCGAGGATGCGCTCGAGGTGGCCGCACCGAAGTCGCCGCGATCGACGAGCGCCACCGCGAGCCCCGCCCGCGCCGCCTCGTTCGCGATTCCGGCGCCGACGATCCCGCCGCCGATCACGAGCAGGTCGAACCGGCGGCCGGCGAGGGCGTCGAGGTCCCTCATAGCGGGTTCGTCCACGCCCGAGCGCCGGCGCCGTCGGTCACCTCGATGCGGGCGAAGGCGGCGCCGAAGGGCTTCGTCAGCCGCGCGTGGGTGATCAAGCCGGCGTCGTCGGTCGCCAGCACCGTGCCGGCGTAGCGGTAGCCGAGCCGGCCGGCGTTCACTGCCGCGCCCGTGCTGCGGCCCGAGACGAGCGTCACCGAGCGAGCGGGGCTGCAGCGGACCTCGACCTCCTCCCCGGCAGTCTCGAGAGCATGGATGACCGGCCCCGAGCTGCCGTAGAAGGCACCCGACGAGAGGGCGGCGAGCACGGCCTCGGGCGTGCGCTCCGCGACGCGCAGCCAGGTCCAGCCACGGTCCGAGTCGAAGCCCGGGTGATGAGAGTCGTCGGTCGAGAGCCCCCAGCAGCGACGGCCCGTCTCGAGCAGCTCGTCCCAGTGCACCGACGAGATCCCGCGCCCGACCTCGAGCTCGCAGCCCGCATTCCAGACCTCGATCCCGGCGACGTTCTCCGGCAGCTCGAGCGTGCCGGGCACGACGCCCGTCCAGTACGGATGGGCCAGATAGGCGACGCCGCCGTGGCCCTCGATGAATGCGGCGGTGCGCTCGAGGTCGGCGTACTCGGCGCCGAGCGCCGCCAGGTCGGCGTCCTCGGCGACGCCGTAGCCGAGGACGTGGCCGTCACGGGCGCCGGGCAGGATGCAGTTCAGCTCGACGCTCGGGAGCACGAGCAGGCGCTCGCTCGACGGCGCTTCGGTTCGCTTCCAGTGATCGGTGATCGCCAGCACGTCGTAGCCGGCGCGCTCGTAGTGCGCGGCCAGGCCCTCCGGCTCGAGCTCGCCGTCCGATCTGGTCGTGTGAGCGTGCAGCGCGCAACGCACCCACTCCCCGTCTGTGCCGAAAGTCTCCACACCGACAACGTATGAGAAAACACCGTTACTTCACCACTCCGCGATCTTCCGGTCTTGAACCCAGGATCGCACCGGAGTACGCTCGGCTCTCGCATCGCGACCGGGGAGGCATAGATGGGGAAGAACTGGGACGTAGACGACATTCTGGAGCGGGCCCTCCAGGAGGAAGACCCGCAAGGCATGGACGAGGTCGTCGCTCGGCTCGTGGCCGAGGAGAAGATGAGCCGTTCGTCGCTCCTGCGACGCAGCGCAGCTGCAGGCGTCGGCCTGACGATCCTGTCGTCGCCGGCGACGGCGTTCGCACGTAGCTCGGGTGCGGCAGCCGCTGCACCGCCGCTCCGCGGCGCAAGCATCCCGTTCGCGACGATCCTCAAGAACGCGAAGGGCGAGAAGAAGATCAACACGATCGCTCTCCCGCCGGACTGGGCGAACTACGGCGAGATCATGTCGACCTTCAAGAAGAAGTACGGCCTGCAGCTCACGAACGACAACCCGGACGGCTCGTCGGCCCAGGAGAACGAGGCAGTGCGCTCGCTCAAGGGAGATTCGCGCGCTCCCGACGTTCTCGACGTCGGCCCGTCCTTCGCGATCCTCGGCGCCAACGAGGGCCTGTACGCGAAGTACTACAACCGCTACTGGGGCAGCGTGCCGCGCGCGATGAAGGACGGCCGCGGGTTCTGGCTCGCCGACTACTGGGGCGTGACGTCGTTCGGCGTCAACCAGGCGGCGGTCTCGAACGTCCCCAAGAAGTGGTCCGACCTGCTGAAGGCGGAGTACAAGAACAAGGTCGCACTGAACGGCAGCCCGCTCACCTCCGGCTCGGCCGTCGCGGGTGTCTTCGCGGCGTCGATCGGCAACGGCGGCTCGCTGAACGACATCGGGCCCGGGATCGACTTCTTCAAGAAGCTGAAGGACGCGGGCAACTTCATCCCGGTGCAGGCGACCCCGCAGACGATCGCGTCAGGTCAGACCCCGGTCGTGATCGACTGGGACTACCTGAACCTCGCCTACGTCAAGGAGTTCCCGGCGGCGCGGATCGCCGTCTCGATCCCGAGCGACGGCGTGTACGGGGCGCACTACTGCCAGGCAATCAACGCGTCGGCTCCGCATCCGTGGGCCGCGCGGCTCTGGCAGGAGTTCCTCTACTCCGACACGGGCCAGCTGCTCTGGCTCAAGGGGTTCTCGCACCCCGCCCGCTTCCAGGACATGTCCAAGCGGAAGGTGATCCCGGCCAACCTGCTCAAGGCCCTTCCGGCCGCGTCGATCTACGCGCAGGTGAAGTTCGCCAGCCCGGGGCAGCTGAGCCGGGCACGCGCCAAGATCGCCGCCGAGTGGCCGGCGAAGTTGGGCTCGTAACCTGGCC
>JAWVCV010000286.1:0-12593 GCA_033858115.1 Gaiellaceae bacterium | reverse complement strand
GCCGAGCGCGACCCGTTCTCCCGTGAGCTCCTCGACGACCTGCTCGACCTCGCGGCCGGGGGGATCGAGGAGATCGTCGCCGCCCAGAACGAGGCTGTGGCAGCCGTCCGTGCCTGATCTCTCGACGACCGAGGCGCTGCTCCGGCTGCTGATCGCAGCAGGTCTCGGCGGCGCGATCGGGCTGGAGCGCGAGCTGCGCGACCACGAGGCGGGCTTCCGGACGCACTTGCTCGTCTCGCTCGGCGCTTGCGTCTTCACGCTGGTCTCGGCCTACGCCTGGAGCGACTGGACGTTCTCGCAGAAGACGGGCACGGTCTTCGATCCCACGCGGATCGCGGCCCAGATCGTCACCGGCATCGGCTTCCTCGGCGCCGGCGCGATCATCGTCCGCGGCGTCTCCGTCCGGGGCCTGACGACGGCGGCGACGCTCTGGGTGGTGGCTGCGATCGGCATGGCCGCCGGTACCGGCTACTACGCGATCGGCATCGGTGCGGCCGTGCTCGTGCTTGTCTCGCTCGGGCCGTTGAAGCTGATCTCGACCCGGCTCGTCGCCCGCGTCCGACCGGAGGAGGCCGAGCTTGCGATCGTCCTCGGCCCCGACGGTCAGGGAACGCGCGTGCTCCAGCGGATCGAGGAGCTCGGGGGCCACATCAGCCATGTCGAGTTCGGCGACGAGCGCACGATCGACGTCGTGCTCCGCGCCTCGCGCCGCTCCGAGTCGGCTCGCGTCGCCGAGCGCATCAACGAGCTCGACGACGTCGAGCGCGTGCAGTGGCGCCCCTGAGAGCGCGGCTCGCCTCCGGCAACGCGCACAAGCTCGAGGAGCTGCGCGCTGCGCTTCCGGACTGGGAGCTCGAGCTGCTCGAGACCGACAGGGCGTTTCCCGAGGAGACGGGGACGAGCTACTACGAGAACGCCCGGGGCAAGGCCGCGTTCGGCCGCGAGCAGGCGGCCGGGGACGAGTGGGTGCTCGGGGAGGACTCGGGCATCGAGGTGACGGCGCTCGGCGGCGCGCCGGGCATCGCCTCGGCGCGCTGGGCGGAGGACGGCGTCACCGAGCTGCTGGAGCGGCTGACGGGCGCCGCCGACCGTCGCGCCCGCTACGTCTGCGAGCTCGTCGGGTTGGGCCCAGGCGGGGAGGAGCGCCGTGGCACGGGCGTGCTGGAGGGCACGATCGCGACGGGGCGCCGCGGCGAGGAGGGCTTCGGCTACGACCCGATCTTCGTTCCGGCGGGCCACGAGCGCACGGTTGCCGAGCTCGGCAACGAGTGGAAGCGGACGAGCTCGCACCGCGCCCGCGCGGCCCGTGCCCTGCTCGCCGGGTAACAGTCTGCTGCTAGGCAAGACCGTCGACGCCGTTGTCCTCGCGACGCGCCAGCCACCAGTTCACCTCGGCGCCGAACACGATCACGTTCGCCATCACGTAGAGCCAGACGAGCAGGAGCACCGACGCGCCGAGAGCCTGCACGGCGACCACCTCCTTCGAGAGGCGGACGAAGATCGGCAGGACCTGGAACGTCGCCTGCAGCAGCACCGCCGCGAGCGCGGCTCCCGGCCAGACCTCTCGCAGCGTCAGGTGCGCATTGGTCAGCCGCTCGTAGGCCGCGACGAGGAAGACGAAGACGGCGAGCGTCGAGACGAGGACGGAGACGCCGTAGGCAACGGCGCCGTTGCCGGCGACGCCCGGCGCGAAGCGGTGCAGGAGGTCGTAGCCGACCGAGCCGAGGACGAGCGAGGCGAAGAGGATCACGATCGACCCGGCCATGAACAACGTGGCCAGGAACTTCCCGTGCAGGAACGGCCTGTTGGGCCGTTGGTAGACGATGTTGAACGCCGACTCGAGCACGCTGAACAGCGACAGCGAGGTCCAGAGCAGGAAGGCGGCGCCGATGACTCCGAGCGTCGTCGCGTTCGCCGTGATCGCGTCGACGACGCGGACGATGTCCGTGATCGACTGAGACGGAAACAGATGCTGCAGCTCCCGCACGAGGTAGCTCGACTCCTCGGCGCGGCCCGTGAAGCCGAGCAGCGCGAGGGCGAGGAAGATCAGCGAGACGGAGGAGAGCAGTCCGAAGTACGCGATCATCGCGGCGAGGTGCGGACCCCGGTCCGCGTAGAACTTCGCCACGGGCTTGGGCAGCGGTCGGCGCACAGCCGCAGTATGGGCCTCTGTTAGCGTCCGCCTCATGGATGCCGTCGGCGCGCTGGCCGATCTGACCGAGATCTCGTCGCAGGTCGAGGCCGCAGTGGTCTTCGACGAGGACGGCACGGTGCTTGCCTCGACGCTGGACGACGGCGCGCCGGGCGAACGGCTCGCCGGCGCGGCGATCGACCTGCTCGCGGCTGCCGAAGAGCAGTCGTACGGCGTCGGCAGGACCCTGACCCAGCTGGAGGTCGCGCTGCGGGAGGGGAGCGTCTTCGTCGTCCGAGACCAGGACCGCAGCATCGTCGCGACGACGAGAGCCGACCCCACCTCGGGACTGGTGTTCTACGACCTCAAGACCTGTCTCCGCGCGCTCGCGGAGTCGCCGGCGAAGCCGAAGCGCCGCAGGACGACCAAGGAGCGGAGCGATGCGTAGGCTCTTTGCCCTGCTGCTGTTCGTCGGCGGGCCGCTGCTCTACCTCGCCCGGCGCCGCGAGGAGCGGCGCGAGCGCGTCCACCTGTACTACGACGACGGCTCGATGGTGACGCTCGAGCATGGCGCGCCGGAGGCGGACCGCCTGCTGGCAGTCGGCCGGGCCGCCCTGTAGATGGACGACCTGGGCGCGCAGTTGCGCGCGCACGCGCTGCTCGAGGGCGACTTCGTGCTTCGGTCGGGCCGCCGCTCGAGCTACTACCTCGACAAGTACCGCTTCGAGACGCTGCCGGAGCTGCTCGGCCCGCTCGGCGAGCGCCTGGCCGCCGCGGTGCGGGAGTTCGAGCCCCAGGCCGTGCGCCTCGCCGGGCCTGCGCTCGGCGGCGTCGCGCTGGCCGCCTCCGCCTCGCTCGCCTCGGGGCTTCCCTTCGTGATCGTGCGGGACGCGGCCAAGGAGTACGGGACCGGAAACAGGCTCGAGGGCCCCTACGAGGAGGGCGAGCTCGTCTGTCTGATCGAGGACGTCGTCACCTCCGGAGGAGCGCTGGCAGAGGCCATAGCCGCCCTGCGCGAAGCCGGCCTCCACGTGCGAAACGCGGTCTGCGTGGTGGACCGGGAGGAGGGCGGCGCGGACGCTCTCGCGCGGCTGGGGGTCCGTCTGCGGTCTCTCTACCGGGCAGGAGAACTCGTAACCGCGCCTAAAACCGCCGCAAACCCGCATGGTTGAGCCAGTCCGACCGGACTGTTAGGGTTTTCGCGAGTTTTCGGACCGTCCCACCGAACAGGAGGAGTGGCAAGTGACCAAACAGGAGTTCGTTGACGCGGTTGCGTCGAAAGCGAATCTTTCCCGCCGTGATGCGGCAGCAGCGGTGGAAGCCGTCCTCGACAGCGTGACCGACGCGCTCAAGCGCCGCGACACGATCACCTTCACCGGCTTTGGCAAGTTCTCGACGAGTGAGCGCGCTGCACGCGAGGGCGTCAACCCGAGGAACCCCAGCCAGAAGGTCCACATCCCGGCCGCGACCGTGCCGAAGTTCTCGGCCGGTAGTCAGCTGAAGGCAGCGGTCAAGGGGCGCTAGCCCCTCGCTGCTCCTCCCACGATCGAAGAGGGCCGCGAGAGCGGCCTTCTTCTTGCGCTTGCATGCGAACACATGTTCGCCTAGGCTCGGGCGATGCAACTCGCCTTCGACTCGGCCGACCGGCTCGTCGAGCTCGTCGAGACGCGGCGCGGGCCGGTGCCTGCCGAGGACGCTGCGCGGGCGCTCTACGCGCTCCGCCACGTCCCCGCCGGGCTCGCGCGGTCGCTGCTGGCCGACGTCGTCGAAGGGGATGCACGCCTCGCGTGGCGGGGCGCCGCCGTCGGGCTCGCCGACCCGCCCGGCGCCGAGCTCGCGCTCGAGGCCGCTACCTACGTCGTCGTCGACCTCGAGACGACGGGACTCTCGCCGGCCACGAGCTCGATCTGCGAGATCGGCGCGGTGCGCCTGCGCGGCCTCGAGCTGGAGGAACGCTTCGAGACGCTCGTGAATCCGCGGCGGCCGTTGCCCGCCCCCGTGGCGGCACTCACCGGGATCGATCCGCGTGCCCTTCGCAGTGCGCCGCCCGTGGAGCTGGCCGTGCGCCGCTTCCTCGAGTTCGCCGGCGACGCGGTGCTCGTCGCGCACAATGCGCGCTTCGACATCGCGTTCCTCGACCGCGAGGTGGAGCGGCTGACCGGCCGGCGGCTGGCTGCGCCGGTCGTCGACACGCTCTGGCTCGCTCGGCGGCTGCTGGCCGGACGTGTCTCCCGCATGGGGCTCGCATCGCTCTCGCACTTCTTCGGCACCGCGGTACGACCCTCCCACCGGGCGCTCCCTGACGCCGAGGCGACGGGGGAGATCCTGCTCGCCCTGATCGGACTCGCCCAGGAACGCGGGGCAGCGACGGTGGCGGAGCTCGTCGACCTGTCGGCACCACGTGCGCGGCGGCTCGCCGGGAAGCGCTCACTCGTGGCTGCAGCGCCGTCGCGTCCGGGCGTCTACCTCTTTCGCGACCGGAACGAGGAGGTGCTCTACGTCGGCCGCGCCCGCGATCTCCGCGCCCGGCTCCGCTCGTACTTCCGCACCGAACGGCAACGCCCCGCGGTCGAGGCGGCGCTCGGGGCGCTCGAACGGGTCGAGTGGCGGGTGCTCGGCTCCGAGCTCGAGGCCGGGCTGGAGGAGCTTCGGCTGCTGCGCGAGCTGCGCCCGCCCGCGAACGCCCGCGGAGCGCGGCCCGACCGCTACGTCTATCTCCGCCGCCGCGGGTCCGGCTGGTGCGTCACGGAGACGCCGGGCCTGCACGGACCACTCACGAGCCGGCGCCGGGCCCGGGCCGCCGCTCGGGCGCTCGAGGGATGGGAAGGGGAGCCCGCGGCCGCGCTCGTGCCGCTGGGGGCGAAGCTCCGGCGGCTCTCCCGCGATCTCCGCTTCGAGGACGCCGCGCGCCTGCGCGACAGGATCTCGGCGCTGGAGGACGTCGTGGCCGCTCTGACCGAGCTGGAGCGGTTGCGAGCGCTGGAGCTCTGCCTGCTCGTCCCCGCGGTCGAACCCGGCTTCCGGCGTGCGTTCTTCGTCTCGGGCGGCCGCGTCGCGGCCGCCCGCACCCTGCTACCCGAGACGAGGCTCGAGCTCGAGGCGGGCCCGGCGACGGTCGAGCGAGCCGAGGCCTCGCTCCTCCCGGAGGACGCCGACGAGCTGCACCTGATCGGCTCGTTCCTGCGCCGGCCGCCGCCCGAGCTGCGCGTCGTGGCGCTCGAGAGCCTCCGCCGCGCGGCTTAGTACCCTTGCGCCTATGGCGCAGGATCTCGACGCTGCCCCGCGTGTGACGGCCGCCGCCTTCGCCGACAGGCTCGGGGAGGCCGTCGAGCGGAAGCGCTGCCAGCTCGTTGTCGGGCTCGACCCGCGCGTCGACCTGCTCCCGGTCGAGTTGCGCGGGGAGGCGGTGCTCGGGCGCGCGGAGGCGGCGAACGCGGTCGCGCGCTTCAGCTGCGGGATCGTCGACGCCGTCGCGCCCTACGTCGTCGCCGTCAAACCGCAGGTCGCGTTCTTCGAGGCGCTGGGGTCCGACGGGATCGCCGCGCTGGAGCGGGTCTGCGGCTATGCCCGCGACGCCGGACTGCTCGTGATCGCGGACGCGAAGCGGGGGGACATCGGCTCCACCGCGCGCGCGTACGCTACGGCCTACCTCGAGCCCGGCCCCGCGGGGCACGCGCTCGCGGACGCGCTGACCGTCAACGCGTACCTGGGCGAGGACTCGATCGAGCCGTTCCTCCAGGCATGCCGCCTGCACGGGGCGGGCATCTTCTGCCTCGTGCGCACATCGAACTCGGGTGCGACCGATGTCCAGGAGCTGACGCTCTCCGACGGTCGGCGCGTCTGGCATCAGGTGGCCGAGCTCGTGGCCGAGTGGGGCGCCGACCTGGTCGGCGAGCGCGGCCTCTCGAGTGTCGGCGCCGTCGTCGGCGCGACCGTCCCCCGGGCCGTCGCCGAGGCGAGGAAGCTGCTGCCCCGTGCGGTACTCCTGCTGCCAGGCGTGGGCGCGCAGGGGGCTGGCCCCGCGGACGTGGCGCGCGCCTTCACGAGTGGGCCTGCCAGCGCGCTCGTCACCGCTTCCCGCTCCGTGATCTATGCGTTTCGGGCCGGCAACGAGGATTGGCGCGCCGCGGCGGGGGCGGAGGCGGCCCGCCTTCGGTCCGAGATCTGGTCGGTCTCCGGCTGGTGATCCACGGGCACGAGAGGCTCGCGCGGTACGCGGCGCCTGCCGCCTTCCTTGTCGCGGCCACGATCGCCGTGCTGCTGGTGCGCGCAGGGCTCGGCAACAGTGAGCCGGCTACGGTCCCGGTGACGACGCCCGTGACGCCGGCGACGGCTACGGAGTCGGCGGGAACGACCACGGACGGCTCCCCGACGGCGCCTGCGGGCTCGAAGTTCTACGTGATCCAGGCGGGCGACACCCTGGCCGTGATCGCCGACCAGTACGACACGTCGGTCGAGCAGCTGCTCGTGCTGAACCCCGATATCGACCCGGTCGCGCTGACCGTGGGACAGCGGATCCGCGTCAAGTAGAGTGGCCGCCGCGTGAAGCGGGCCGCCCTCCTGGTCGCTCTCGCGGCGGCCCTCGTCCTTGCCGTCGCGGCGGCCGCGTCGCCACCGCCCGTCGACGCCGAGGCGTATCTCGTCCAGAACGCCGGGACCGGCGAGGTCCTGGCCGCCCAGGACGAGCACGAGCAGCTGCCGATGGCGTCGATCACGAAGCTGATGACGGCCGTCGTCGCGCTGGAGCACGCGTCGCTCGACGAGGTCGCGACGATCTCGAGGCGGAGCGCTTCGATCGGCGAGTCGACGATCAACCTCCGCCCGGGCGAGCGCGTGTCCCTGCGCGATCTGATCCGGGCAGCGCTCGTGCAGAGCGCCAACGACGCGGCGAATGCGATCGCCTCGCACGTCGGCCGCGGCTCCGTCGAGCGCTTCGTCGCCTTGATGAACACGCGCGCGCGCCAACTCGGGCTCGCGGACACGCATTTCGAGAACCCCGACGGCCTCGATGCGCCGGGGCACGTCTCGAGCGCCCGGGACGTGACCAAGCTGGCGCGGGTCGCGATGAACAAGCCGTTCATCCGCGAGACCGTCCGGCTCGTCGACACGACCGCCGCCGGCCGCAGGCTGCACACCTGGAACGACCTCCTCTCGACCTTCCCGAACCTGATCGGAGTCAAGACGGGGCACACGAACGGCGCCGGCTGGTCCGAGGTCGCGGCCGCGCGCCGGGGCGGCGTCACGATCTACGCGACGATCCTCGGCGGCGAGAGTCGCGACGGCCGCAACGCCGACCTCGCCGAGCTACTCGGCTGGGGTCTGTCGCGCTACCGCGCGGTGTGGGCGATCGATGGCTCGCGGACGTACGCGACCGTCCGAGCGCCGTACGGCCGGCCTCGCGTCCGGCTCGTGGCGGTCAAGCCGGCGCTGCGGGTGATTCACATCGAGCGGCCGCTCGTCGAGCGCGTCGTCGTGCCGGTCGAGGTCGCGCTGCCGGTGCGGCGCGGCCAGCAGCTCGGAGAGGTGCAGGTGGTCGACCGCGGCACCGTGATCGCCCGCTCCCCGCTCGTCGCCGCCAACGCGGTCTCGCGCCCAGGCACCCTCGGGCGCGTAGGGTTCTATGCGGGACGCACGCTCGACCACCTCGGGGGGTTCTTCACGTGATCGTCACCGTCACCCTCAACGCCGCGCTCGACCGAACGCTCACGGTGCCGCACTTCCAGCTCGGCCACCGCCATCGCGCCAGTGACGTGCTCACGCTCGCGGGCGGCAAGGGCATCAACATCGCCCGGGCGCTGAAGCAGCTCGACGTGCCGGTCGTGGCGACCGGGCTCGCCGGCGGGCGGACGGGCACGCGCATCGTCGAGGAGCTGACTGCCGAGGCGATCCTCAACGACTTCGTGCGGATCGGCGAGGAGTCGCGCACCTCGACCGCCGTGGTCGACCCGACCGAAAGCTCGTACACCGAGATCAACGAGTGGGGGCCGAAGGTGACGAGCGAGGAGCTCGAGACGCTGCTGGAGAAGGTCGACTACCTCTCGCGCGGCGCCGACTTCGTCGTCTTCGCCGGCTCGCTCCCGCGTGGGGTCGAGGAGGACTTCTACGCAGAGGCGGTCCGCCATCTGAACCGCCGCGGCGTCGCCGTCGTGCTCGACTCGGAAGGCCAGCCGCTACGGCTCGGCACCGAGGCCGAGCCCTACCTCGTCTCGCCGAACCAGCGTGAGGCGGAGCACGTGGTCGGCCAGGAGCTCGAGGACGAGGAGGACTTCCTGATGGCGCTCGACGCGATCGCCGAGCTCGGCGCGCGGAACGTGCACATCACGCTCGAGTCGGGCTGCTACGCCCTTTTCCGCGAGGACCGGCAGGTGCACCGCTACAAGGCGCTGGCTCCCAGCGTCGAGGCCGTCTCGGTCGTCGGCGCCGGCGACGTGCTGCTGGCCCAGTACATCGCGGCGGTGCTCGCGGGCAAGTCGCCCGAGGACGCCTTGCGACTCGGCGTCGCCGCCGGCGCGGCTTCGACGCTCGAGGTCGGCGCCGGCCGCTTCGACCTGCGTGACACCGGCCGCATGCTCGCCGGCGTCGAGCTCGCCGAGCTCGAGCCGGTCGCCTAGTCCCGTCCAGGAAGGGTGTTACCCTGTCACCCTTGGAAGGGCAGGAGCTTTCGTACGAGGACAAGTTCGGCCGCGAGGGCCTCACCTTCGACGACGTCCTCCTCGTTCCCGCCGAATCGTCCGTGCTGCCGAACGACGTCCGCACGGCAACGAGGCTGACGCGCACGATCGCGCTGGAGATCCCGATCGTCAGCGCGGCGATGGACACGGTCACCGAGGCGCGGCTCGCGATCGCGCTCGCACGCGAGGGCGGGATCGGGATCCTCCACCGCAACCTCTCGATCGCCCACCAGGTCGCCGAGGTCGAGAAGGTCAAGCGCTCCGAGTCGGGCATGATCGTCGAGCCGGTGACGCTGCGCCCCGACGACCTGGTCGCCGACGCGCTCGCGCTGATGGAGCGCTTCCGCATCTCCGGCGTGCCGATCACCGACGACGCCGGCGTGCTGGTCGGGATCCTGACGAACCGCGATCTTCGCTTCGAGTCGAACGTCCGGCAGCCGATCTCGGCGCTGATGACCTCGAGCAACCTGATCACCGCACCCGTCGGGACGACGCTCGACGAGGCGAACGAGCTTCTCCGCCGCCACAAGATCGAGAAGCTCCCCGTCGTCGATGCGGACGGGCGGCTGAAGGGCCTGATCACAGTGAAGGACATCCGCAAGCGGATCGAGTTCCCGCTGTCGACGAAGGACGAGCAGGGACGCCTGCGCGTCGGCGCCGCCGTCGGCGTCGGGACGGACGCCTTCGAGCGCGCGGCCGCGCTCGTCGACGCCGAGGCCGATGTGCTCGTGGTCGATACGGCGCACGGCCACTCGAGCTCCGTGGTCGAGATGGTGCGGCGGATCAAGTCGGAATGGGACGTGCAGGTGATCGCGGGCAACATCGCGACGGCCGAGGCAGCCGAGGCGCTGATCGACGCCGGCGCCGACGCGATCAAGGTCGGGATCGGGCCGGGCTCGATCTGTACGACGCGCGTCGTCGCGGGCGTGGGCGTGCCGCAGATCACCGCCGTCTTCGAGTGCGCCGAGTACGCGATCCGCCAGGGCGTGCCCGTGATCGCCGACGGCGGCATGACCTCGTCCGGCGACATCGCGAAGGCTCTGGCCGCCGGCGCCGACACGGTCATGCTCGGCTCGATGCTCGCGGGCACCGACGAGAGCCCCGGCGACGTCATCCTCGTCCAGGGCGAGCGGTTCAAGGAATACCGCGGCATGGGCTCCCTCGGCGCGATGAAGGCGCGCTCGTTCTCCAAGGACCGTTACTTCCAGGGGGACGTCGAGGACGTCGACAAGCTCGTGCCCGAGGGGATCGAGGGCCGCGTTCCTTACAAGGGCCCGGTGCAGCAGATCCTGTACCAGCTCGTCGGGGGCCTCAGGCAGGCGATGGGCTACTGCGGCACGGCCACCGTCGAGGCGCTCAAGCTCGAGTCGCGCTTCGTGCGGATCACGGGCGCAGGGCTGCGCGAGAGCCATCCGCACGATGTCACGATCACGAAGGATTCCCCGAACTACCGGCGACAGTAGTGGGAACCGTCCACCCGCTCCCGGTCGCCGAGCCCGTTGCCGAGGAGCGCCCGGTGCTCGTCCTGGACCTGGGCGGCCAGTACGCGCAGCTGATCGCGCGGCGCGTCCGGGAGGCGCGGGTCTATTCCGAGCTCGTGCCGCACACGTTGAGCGTCGAGGACGTGCGCCGGCGCAATCCGGCGGCGCTGATCCTCTCCGGTGGCCCCGCGTCGGTGTACGCCGAGGGCGCGCCGCGCGTCGACGAGAAGCTCTTCGAGCTCGGCATCCCGACGCTCGGCATCTGCTACGGCGCGCAGTTGCTCGCCCTCGAGCTCGGCGGCGAGGTCGCGCGCACCGGCGCCTCGGAGTTCGGGAAGACCGAGCTGGACGACGCGACCGGCGCGCTCTTCGCCGGCCTGCCGGAGCAGCAGACCGTGTGGATGAGCCATCGCGACACAGTCGTCGCGCCGCCGGCGGGCGCGACCGTCACCGGTACCTCCGCCTCGACGCCGGTCGCGGCGTTCGAGGACCCGAAGCGGCGCCTCTACGGCGTCCAGTTTCACCCCGAGGTCGCGCACACGCCGCACGGGCAGGACGTGCTGAAGAACTTCCTCTACGGGATCGCCGACGCGCCGTCCTCGTGGACGCCGGCGGCGGTGATCGAGGAGCAGGTCGAGCGGATCCGGGCGCAGGTCGGCTCGGAGCGCGTCCTCTGCGCCCTCTCCGGCGGAGTCGACTCCGCCGTCGCGGCGCTCCTCGTGCACAAGGCGGTGGGCGACCAGCTCACGTGCGTCTTCGTCGACCACGGCTTCATGCGCTCGAACGAGGCCCAGCAGGTCGCGGAGACGTTCGGCGGCCACTTCCACGTGCCGCTTGTCCACGTCCAGGCGCAGGATCGCTTCCTGGCGCGGCTCGAGAACGTCGCCGAGCCCGAGGAGAAGCGCCGCCGGATCGGCGAGGAGTTCATCCGGGTCTTCGAGGAGGAGGCACGCAAGCTCGGCGACACGCGCTTCCTCGTCCAGGGGACGCTCTACTCCGACGTGATCGAGTCGGGTGGGACCGAGGGCCTCGCGGCGAAGATCAAGTCGCACCACAACGTCGGCGGGCTTCCGGAGGACATGGCGATGGAGCTCGTCGAGCCGCTCCGCCTGCTGTTCAAGGACGAGGTGCGGCGGGTCGGCGAGGAGCTCGGGATGCCCGAGCGGATGGTCTGGCGCCAGCCGTTCCCCGGGCCCGGGCTCGCGATCCGCATCATCGGCGAGGTGACGCGCGAGCGACTCGACATCCTTCGCGCTGCCGATTCGATCCTGCAGGAGGAGGTGCGCCGGGCCGGGCTGTATCGCGATCTCTGGCAGAGCTTCGCGGTGCTCCCGGCGATCAAGTCGGTCGGCGTCCAGGGCGACGAGCGCACCTACGCCTACCCGATCGTCATCCGCGCCGTCACCTCGGAGGACGCGATGACGGCCGACTGGGCGCGGCTGCCCTACGACCTGCTCGAGACGATCTCGAGCCGGATCATCAACGAGATCCCGGGCGTCAACCGCGTTGCGCTCGACATCAGCTCGAAGCCGCCCTCGACGATCGAGTGGGAATAGCAGGCTGCGAGTAGTACGATTCGGCACATGGTCCGCGCGGCGCTCGCATACCGCTGGACTGGGCATCCTCAGGTCCTCGTCCTCGCTTTCGGACTCGTCGCAGAGCTGGCTGTGCTGTGGGCATGGGTCGTGCCGGGAGAGGTCGTGACGTTGTCGCCGCGCACGGCGACAATCATCACGGTGGTGGCCGTGACGCTCCTGCTCGGGCGATCCCGTCTCGCCTGGCTTGCCCTGATCTGCTTGACCGTCGTCTACGGGCTGGCCACGCTGGCGGCCGCCCTGATCCTGCTCGACCGGGTGGCGCTCTCCCAGTCGATCATGTGCCTCGTTGCGTTCTCGATCCTCTGGTCGCCGGCCCTGGAGCAGTGGCTGTACGCGGAAGAGAGCCCGCACCGGTCGCAGATCGCCTAGCGGACACCACGCTGAAGTGGAAATGACGCTACCCTGCGCGCGCTCGTGCGTCGGATCATCCTGCTTGTCGTTTGCGGCACTGCGCTTCTCTGCTCGCCCGCCCAGGCGAGTGAGCAGCTCGGGGACGTCGACGTCCGCTTCCTCGGGTTGAAGGTGAACGGGCGCGGGGAGGCGCTCGTGAGCTACCTGAAGCCGGACGGCGCGCGCCGGGACGTGCTCGTCTGGGGCGCCGTGGGCGCGCGAGCACCGGATCCGGAGCAGCCGCAAGTGCGCTTCCGGTTCGACTACAGCGGCGGGCGGAGCACGCGACGCACGTCTGCCGTTCGAGCCTTCCGCAACCGCT